>JACZUZ010000247.1 GCA_022572905.1 Candidatus Zixiibacteriota bacterium
AGTCGGGGTTAGATTCAAGATTGAACTGAGGCGCTCTGATTAGATAATTCCCCGGCCACGGATGGGCGAGGCGTTTTTCTCGTATTTGATATCGGGAAGATCGATAACATTTATTCTGAATGAGAAGCCCGAGTTGGAGCCAGCGGGAACCCAATTGAATTCGGCCTCCCAACAATGGATTTTGCGCCGAAGCTCCAGGCGGCGATTGACGGTAATTTTTCTCGTAATGTCATAATATTGGCTGTAGGTGACCGACATATTCCGAGTGATCTGGAAATTAATGTTGAAATTTGCCGTGTGCCGCTTCACAAACGTCAGATCACGGCCGGATTCGGAATAGTAGTGACGGACGCTGAATCGCCAGGCGCGCTTTGTAGCTGTCTGCGAATCATCCTCGCCCGAAGTAAGTATTCCTCCGAATGGCCCGAAATTGCCGCTCGCGGAATAACTTGTGCTGATGTCAAATCTCTGCAATCCGCCATTTTCATAGAATGAGTGAATCATTGAGCCTGACATGCGGAGCTTGCCGAATAAAGATGTTTGGTAACCCGTAGAAAGATTTGACCAGCGCCGCTCTGTAGCCTCGGGGTTGTACGAGACGCTCGACGTCAGAGTAAGTATGGTGAATTTCTTTTCAGCATCGCCCGATCTGACTTTTCCATCAAATTGATTCCTGATTGAGAAGCCCACCGCCTGTCGGCGCACGCTTCCAGCGCCGATTCCCGAATAGCGAGCCGCGTCGAGAGTGGCGCTGTCGAAAGTGATATCCGGAGTGTACGAGTAGCTTACTCCCGGCGTGAAAACATGCCGAAGCCCGATCAACCCAAAGACGTTCGGATTAATCGTTCCATAAAGCTCCGTGTTTAGCCCCATCGCGGCCGAGTAAGCGTAAGTCCGGTGAAATTTATCTGCCTGAATTCCCGCTTCGCGCGAAAGATTTGTATTCCATATCCAGGCCCAGTTTTCAGCGTATGAAATACTTGGATTAATATTTATGGCGTTAGCTATTCGAATATTTGTTCGCAAACCGGAACTATGCCTTACGGTCGTATAATTTTTTTTAATTCTTGTGGTGGAAGTGTCAATCGTCGTATCCGGAATAGCGCCCGATGAGTCGATTGTCGTGAAAATACTATCGCGGTCATCAGCGCTGGCGAAATTGCTGACGCTGGCTCGATAGCTCGTATAAAATCCTTGATACCATTTCTTATCTTCCCTTTTTTCGGGAGAACCCAGGACTGAAAAAGATGGGAGACTGAGAGCCAACGATGGAAACTGGCCTGACCATGAATTCAAATCCAGATTCTTGTTGTGCGTGAAACTTCCGGAAAGAGCGACTTTGCCGATCCTCTCAGAAAACGAAATTTTGCTTTTAAGAGTGCGATTGAGTCGGTCGTCGAGGTCGTTTGAAAAATCGGTGTAATAGCGCGAGTCGGAAACGAATCTGCCAGTTGCGCCTACCTTAAGAGTCGGGCTGAAGGTATGGCTATGGTTAAAGGACATTTGCCAGCGCCGTGTTTTTTGTTCGTTCAGTCCGATAAAACGGCTTTCCCAGGCATAGGAGCCACTCAGATTGCCGTTGTAGACATACCTCTTGCGGTAACGAACTATCGAGTTCAGAGTAAGGCCGCTATTTTCATAATAATCGAACCATCCCTCCCAATCCCAATAGTCGCTGGCGGCCCAATAATAGCCAACGTTTGAGATAAAGCGACCCCCGTCCGAGAAATCTCCGAACCGGAAATTCAAAATACCGGATCGTCTACCTTTTTTTAATGGGAAAACATAATATGGCAGAATAAAGATCGGCAGTTTTTCGATAAAAAGGACGACAGGCTTGGCAATCAGCTTGTCATCGCTAACCAGCTTCATTGACTTCGACCAGAAATAAAAATGCGGGTCGTCATCATTACAGGACGTGTACTTGCCTCCATCGACATAGAAAACGCCCGCATCCTCGCGGTACAATTCCGAACCCGTGTAGTATGCGGACTGGTAGCTTGAATAGGAGTCCCGTATATAACCCTTGTGCGTCTCGAGAGAATATTCCAGATATGATCCGCTCACTTCCTGCTTCCCATCGCGCAGGATAACTTTGTCACGAACGACAGTACTGTCGCGATAGACAGCGCTGTCGTTAAACAGGCTATCTATCTTTTCTACGCTCACTTGCGTTGTGTCGGTGACGACTGGCAGGACGTCTTTTTCGCTGTCATCTATGGCGCTACTGTCGTCAATGCTTTCATCTTCGATGTCTCTCGGATAGGCGCGCATAAGACGTTCCGCTGTTAAATATTCTATACGATCGGCGTCGAGAGAAACCTGCCCGTCCGTGGCGAAAGATAAATTCGACAACAATATGATTGAATCAGCAACATTGTAAACTATGGTTTCAGCCGAATAGCGAATTGTGTCAACCGTGGCGCCAAAGCTTGTGTCGGTTGGAGTAATCAGAACCCGACGCTTCTCTATGTATGTTCCTTCGGCAGAGCCGCTGATAACCAGAGAGCGGAGAGTATCGTTTTCCATGTAAATAGCAATGCTATCCCCTGAGGCGATATTTGTTACACTCTTGCCTGAAACAGGTTCGGCGGGAGAATAGATTGAATAGGCCCGACCGTACGCGCGAACATTCTTCAGGTCCCCATCCTCAAAATCAAAGATCAAGTAATTGCCCTTTAAGTATGAAGATATATCGCTTATAGTGGAATCGACTTCAAGTGAATCTGGGGTCAGCGATTTATTATCAAGGATAGTCGCGAGAGTTGAGTCGATTGGTTTTGAGGTTGAGTCTGCGATGGTTTCATCAGGCGTGGCAGTGTCCACGACAACCAAATCGATCTGTTCGGAATCCAGAATAGGCTCTTCTGTGAATGTCGCTTCGGCATGGTCGTAGGCTTCGAGACGCTGGATAATGTTATTCTCTGACCAGATAATTACAAAGTCTGCCGACAGGGTGGAATTATCCTGCTTGACTACGACGCTATCATACAACCGGGCGCGACCTTTCTCCGAATCAAAAATAGCGCACTCTGCGGTCGCGCTCATACCGCTTTGATATAGCTCTACATTGAATTGGGCGATAGCGCTCTGGTCATCAAATTCATAGCGAATATAATCGGCTATTATAACTCTCGAATTTTCTCGGGGATACCCTATTTCGACTCGCGGTCGACCCAGAAGTTCGAGAGAGCCGCTGGATTTGTTGTAATAAATCTCTTTACTCACAGCGTAGATGGAATCAGATTGAGAAATGAGAACTACTCGCTCTCCAAATCCATGCAGAGTAGAGTCTTTCAAATTATAGACAGCTGAGTCGCATCGGAACTCCATCCCCGGCTCTATCGCTACGACATTTCCCCAGAGATGAACCATATTTCCTTTCACCCAGACGGCGCTGTCGCATTCAAGGAGCGAGCCGCCCTGATTGAAGCGGACATTTCCGAACGTAAACACCGTATCGCTCAACTCTCCGCGAACAAGTTCAAAATAGTCAGAGCGCTCGAGATTCAATTGCTGGGCGCTTGCGCTTGTCGGGAATACCTGGACAGCCCCAATGGCAAAAATCGCAACGATCAGACCAACCGGGAACGAACGAGCGGGCGAATTATTCCGGGCGCTACGCCGGAGTGGTGAATAAGCTCTACTCATATCGATAATTATACTCGCAATTAGTTATAACGACGCGCGACAAATTAACGGAATCCGCTATTCCGGAACGGATACGTTATTAACGAGCGCGCCAATCCCTTCAATGCGAACTTCGACTTGGTCACCGGGCTTAAGCGGACCAACCCCGGCGGGAGTCCCGGTAAGAATTACATCACCCGGGTACAGCGTCATTATCCCTGAGATATAGCTAATAAGCTGGTCTATTTGGAAAACCATCGACTGCGTAGAAGACTTTTGGCGAGGTTCGAGATTTACAAATGTCTCTATGGCCAAGTCTTTGTAATCAAGGTCTCTCGTAATCCATGGCCCCATGGGCAAAAAAGTATCAAATCCCTTCGCTCTGGCCCATTGGTTGTCCTTTGTCTGCAGGTCACGGGCGGTGATGTCGTTGGCGCAGGTTAAACCAAATATAGCCTCATGGGCCATCTCAGCCGGCGTTGAGCGAATGATTTTGCTTATTACAACCGCGAGCTCTCCTTCAAAATCGACACGCTCGGACGCTTCAGGGAGAATTATGCTTTGTCCGGGACCAATCAAACTGGAGGGTGGTTTGAAAAAAAGGAGCGGCTCGTCCGGAGGTTCAGCTTTAGTATCAATT
>JACZUZ010000248.1 GCA_022572905.1 Candidatus Zixiibacteriota bacterium
GAGTGGAACAGGGCCAAGTCGGGCATCATCTGGGTGCGTGACAGAATCGACGGCCACGTATCCGAGCCCCGAGCGCAAGCGACGGGTTGTCGTTGTACCGTGCGGATTCAGCGGTTCTTCTGCCGGTCCAACCCGGCGCTTAGGGGTAAATAGGGACAGTCACCTATTTCCGAGGGTGTTTCGATCCTGTCGCGGCTTTCTTGCGGGTTGATCTCCGTCGCTTCGGGCGGCCTACGGGCAAAGCACGAACCCGTCGGCCGAGGCGGTGCTCAAGTTTGCTCAGGAACGAGTCGCTACCCAGCGGCCGTCCCCGACTCGTGCTCAGTCTGATCGCAGCAGTCGAGGCCTTGTCCTCGGCACACCGCAGTTCCGATTTCCATCGCTCCGGGCGCCAGGTGTTCAGCCACGTCGTCATATCAAGCGACCCCGAAGGATCGGCTCCGGTCGCGTGCGCCGCCGCGCTCGACCAGAGATACCGCCACGCGACCCGGACCCTCTTCGGCCGAACCGGGTTTCGCTCGACGTAACACAACGCCCGCCACATGTGAACCTCATCCAGGCCTCAAGAAAAAAACCGGTTCTGCCAGAGGTGTCCGCTACGCCCGTGCAGCCGATTGACATATTGGCTATATCGGAAGTGCGTTCGGCCGATCGCCTTCGCCAGCGAATCCTCCAAAGCCGGCGTCCCCACGAGATGGATGTGGTTGGTCATCAGGCAATAGCCAAGTACGTTGAAGCCGAAGCGCTCGCAGTGCTCGCGGAGGAATTCGAGGTACGCACGGCGGTCGTCATCAACGAAGAAAACATCCTGACGGTTGTTGCCGCGCTGAACAACGTGGTGCGGCTGACCCGGAATGACGATTCCGGCCATGCGAGGCATGCCGACAACCTACCCCTCGCCGGCCGGAAAGTCAATAAATAGGTGACTGTCCCTCTTTGTAAAACGTACAGGACATCGAACCAGTGGCCAGTCACAATGTCTCCAAAACCAAAGAAGATGCGCGCCACGATAGCGCTTACCACCCCCAGGATGGCACATACACCGCCGACTCTGACAAGGCTTATGTTCCCCATGGTTGCCTCCTCTTCTGCTGTAGTAAGTTCCTTTTAGCTGTGCGCCACATAACATAATACTATACAACATTTTTTCACAGCTGTTTATTCTGCTAAAGAGTCAATGTCAATAAAAATCAAGAGGAAAGGGCAAAATCCTAACCGCCTACCGGCGTTTTCATTTTGACCTACTGACCAGCCATGCGGAGATAGATTGTCAGTAGAGCGAAGAGAAAATTTTTTCAATATTTTTTGTATGAGATTAGTACCTATGAATCGCTAGGGAAGTCTAGAAATTGCACAGAAGCTCATATTATCAGTCAAATTGAATCTATAGGTAGAGCCTTCAAGCGATGCCGAGTCGGTGGATGTGCTGAGAATTGCCACATACAGTCAATTACTGAACTTGGTTGCAAACGTTCGAAAGACATTACCAACTTTCATATCGCTTCCGGTGAAGGGTCGGCGTTCAATTCCTAGCGGGACAGCTAACTACTTTGCAACAATCGTTGGAATTTGGGATAATCATGAAGCGGCTTCCAGAGTGGATCCTGCGCCAGGTACGGCGCAGAAACGAATCCCGGTATGGACATCATAAATTCCAATTGCAGAATCGCTGCCTCGTTCTCTCCGAAAATAACCAGAACTTCTGCAAGGTTTAGAACTAGGAACAAAGCGTCGAATGCCTCTTTCGACGTTGGCAGCAGTTCAACAGGCCTCCGTGCCTCTGTGATAGCGCGTTCCTTTTGACGTAAACCAGCATAAGCAAGGCCTAAATGGCTCAGAAAGCGTGGCTCCTGGGGCTGATCAAGCATGCTCAGCTCAAGAATTACACGAGCGCTGTCGGCATTTGCAAATTCCTGCTCGGGTCTGTCCAACAGTCTATTGAATTGTGCGCGCTGCAGGTAATATTCGACCGTATCGGATCCCAGCGTCATCGTCTGCAGAGTCTGTTCGTAATCGGGGTTAATGATGCGCGCCAGCCACCAGTAATAACGTGAACGTGTCAGATCAATTGTTTCGGGGGCTTGTTGCAGGATCACACGGGCATCGGCCGTATCACCTGTACGGAATATAGTGATCCATGCGCGATAAATCAGCGGTAACTGCCAGTCAGGCGCCATTTCAGTCGCCCGTTCCATAAATACTTCCGCTTCGTCGTACCGACGCAGCATACTGTATGTGAGCCCTATGTCGAAAAGCGTCAAATGTGAGCGCGGATCAAGCAGGGAGGCCTTCATAAAGTCGCCCAGCGCCTCCTCAAATTTTCCCTCTCTCCGGTGCACGGCTCCCAGGGCGTTCAGCAGCTCAGAACTATTCGGCAAATGCTCCAGGCCAAGATTGAATTCGTCCAGCGCCCGCGCATAATTCAATTCTCCATGATAATAATAGTATCCAAGAGCCAGGTGCCCTTCGGCCAGCCGTGATTGTAGTTTCAATGAACGCATGGCCGTCTGTCTGGCGAGAGTGAGACGCTCCTGTGATCTGTCATAAAACTCCCAGTACATACTGGCATGTCCACGCGAAAGTGATGCATATGCGAGCGCAAATGTTGAATCTAACGTGACGGCGCGTTGGTTCATTTCGATCGAGTATTCGATATCTTCCTTACTCCAACTCCGATTGAATGACCCTTTGCCTTTGAGATAGAAATCATAAGCCAACAGATTACCTGTCGGAATCGTCCTGAACTCCGGAAGCTCCGAGTCAATCAGTATCACGTCAAGTTCATTGATTATACTTGTCGCGATGTCCTCATGAATCCTGAATATCTCGGTCCTCGCCTCTTGATAAATATGCGACCAGACATACGTGTCGTCGGATACACGAATCAAATGCGCCTTAATGTATAATTCACTCGTCGCTTCGGACTGGTCCAAGCGCATGCTGCCGGTGAGAATGAAATCGGCGTTAAGTTCGGTGCCGATCTCCTGAACAGTTTTGTCTGATCCAATATACTTCAAAGCGCTGGAAAGGGAAATCACTCCCAGTTTTTTGATTCCCATCAATCTGGTTATGATTTCGGGAGTGAATTCATCAACATAGTACCTTGTGTCTGGAGTTCCAAGATTCTCAAACGGAAGCACAGCGAGCATTTTTCGCTCTTTACCCAGGCTAACCTGGAGGTATCCCTGAGTGTACATGTAATATCCGCCCAGAGTGACTACCGACAACGCAGCGACAACCGCCAGAGCGGGCCAGAGGAGTTTGCGGCGCGGCCTGACGGCTGATTGCGTCTGACTGATTACAGTTCTGGTGTATTCCATATCTTCTTCAGTCGAGGTCGGGACTTCCTTTTGAACTTCGACAAGGGCTCTGAGCATATCCGCCGCGGATTGGAAGCGCTTGCGCGGATCACGACTGAGGGCCGAGAGAACCAGGCGATCCAGTTGGGCCGGGACGTTTTTGTTCTTGGCGCTGGGCTTGGGGGGATTTGTAGAGCGTTTGGATTCGGCTATTTCCATCCAGTTCTGTCCCGTAAATGGATATTCCCCGGTCACCAGTAAAAACAGCGTCACCCCCAGCGCATAAATGTCCGCCAGCGCCCAGTCAGTGGTGGATGAAGAATAAAATTGTTCGGGTGAGGCAAAATGTGGTGTCCCGCAAAAGGAGCCTTCTTGTGTCATATCCGGGTCGTCATCACTTTTGGCGATGCCAAAATCGATGACCTTGGTGTTCCCCTCGGTGTCGATCATGATGTTGCTGGGTTTAATATCCCGATGATAGATTTTCTTTTTGTGTGCGTAACTCAGAGCATCGAGCAGATCCGCGATTATTTTTAGACTTTCGGAAATCGACAACGATCCCCGGCGGTCGAGAATTTCTCTGAGTGTTTCACCCTCAACGTAGTTCATCACGATGAACGTGCGTCCCTCTTCGATGAAAAAATGAAAAATACGACAAATGCGCGGGTGGTCTAGGCGGGCCAGGTGATTGGCCTCTTTGAGAAAGCGAGCTGCCAGATTCGGATCTTTGAGCTCTTTCATAATGACCTTATGATCCTGGACATTCTCATGCTGAGCCAGATAGACCACGGCCATCCCGCCCTCGCCAACCTTTCGGATAATTTTGTATCCGCTGATAAACGCCTTTTCCATATCCAAGGATTATATACCTCAAATCGATTCTGTGCAAGTGGCGGCGGAGTTCTGAGAAATTATCTCCGGCGAAGAAGGGAGGACAAATTCGAATCATAATTACACTCTACATCTGATC
>JACZUZ010000249.1 GCA_022572905.1 Candidatus Zixiibacteriota bacterium
TTACAAAATACGGCCGGCCGCCATACTCGCTGACTTCGTGGATTGTGACGATATTGGGATGCTTGAGAGCTGCAGTGGCCTGGGCCTCGCGTTTGAAGCGGGTTTTCAGGTCTTCGTTGCCGATATAGCGAACCGGCAGAAATTTCAGGGCGACTTTTCGACCAAGCTGGGTGTCTTCGGCCAGATAGACATCGCCCATACCGCCGGAGCCGATTTTTTCGACAATGCGGTAATGCCCGACATTCGTTCCGGCGACAAGAACTGCGTGGGTCTGGGTATGATCGTCGTTTTCAGGCATGGATTAGAATATAGCGGATTTCAGATCGTAGTAACCACTAGTTCTCTGGCTCCAAATCTTTTGACAGCAATCGCTCGAATCGGGGATGATCGCGGAGATTGTTAAAGGCCGGGTCTAATTTCAGCAAAGGCGCCGAGAGTTCGCAAGGTATCGACATGAGATGTTCTAACTTATCAAGAGACAGCTCTAGTTCGCCGGTTATCGCGTATATTCTGGAAACATCTAAGGCGCGATACGGTCCAGCTAGAGCGTCTTTCGAAATCGGAATAATTTTTTCCACAGTATTGGCCTCGTTCAGCGCTGCAACTTTGTTTCCTGAATACGCATATGCTATCCCCAGCGATGCGCGCACGCGATAATCTTCAGGGCGCTGGTCCCGCTCCCTTTCGAGAGCTTTCACTCCAACCTCAAGATACTTCGTGGCGCTTTCTGCGTTTTCCAGGTGAAGACTCATAATCCCTTTACATGCGCTAATTGAAATACAATCATGTTGATCCGCTATAATTTCTCCTTCAACTTCAGACAGGAATTTCAGAACCTCAGAATAATTACCGCTAAGAATTAGAATATTTAGTTTCGTAATAGTCACAAACTCATTCGACTTGGGAGACTTCCCCAGAGTATTCTCAGCGCTTTTAGTATCACCGTCCCATAAAATTTGATTAAGCGCTTTCATGCAATACGCCATGTACTGATCCGGAGCCAGAGCGATAGATCGGTCAAGATACTCGTTCGCTTTCTTATAATTTCTCCGAATTGATTCTGTTGCTCCGACCTCAAACGGGGGCCGCGAATCCAGCGGATTCAAATCACACACCAACTTGAATCTCTTAGCGGCTTCTTTGAAGTCTCCCTTGCGTCGATAAATAGCCGCAGAAACATGTAGGAGAAAGACGTCATTGGGAAGACCCTTGCGAGCAATTTCCATTTCGCGCAGGGCGGAGTCGTAGTCCATTAGAGAAGCGTAATAATAATACCCTAAGGCAAAATGCCCCTCGGGAAGATTGGGATCAATTTCCAAAGCCCTTTCCGCCGCCTGTTTGGCAAGAAAACTTCTTCTCTCTGTATTATCCTCTTTGAAGAAATAAAGAAGCGTGTGAGATAGCGATAGTCGGGCGTATCCCAGAGCGAATTTTGGATCAATTTTTACGGCGCGATCGAACATTTCAGCCGCGAGTTTCCATTCTTCCGTGTCATAGTCTGGCGAGTTGAAATGCTCCATACCTCGCAAGTACATGTGATGCGCCTCGGCGTTTTCTGTGGGTTTGCAACAGACGATTTTGCGTTCCTTCTCAAGCAGGGTGATATTCAACTCCTCTATGACTCTCTCCGCTATATCCGATTGCACTTCAAAGATATCATCAATCTCGCGGTCATAGCGCTCCGACCACAAATGGGTGTCGTCTGCAACCTTAATCAATTGCGGTGTAATACGAACCCGGCTTCCGCCTCCTGAGCTCTTTGCCCAGCGCACTGTGCCTTCGAGAACGAATTGCACACGCAGTTCTTCGCCGATTTGCGACATCGGCTTTTGGGTGTTCTTGTATTGCATAATACTCGTCCGCGAAATCACGCCGATATCGGCCACAGCGGCAAGACGGCTTATTATTTCTTCGGTGATACCGTCGGCGAAGTATTCTTCATCAGACGGCCCGAGATTTTGAAATGGCAAAACCGCGACCATTTTTCTAGTAGGAGTAGCGATTGACGGGGAGGAAATATCCGAGCGATCACGCAATATCTGTTTGAGATCGCTGATTACTCCGCTGGCGGTTTGGTAGCGCAAAGCCGGGTCTTTCTCCAGAAGTTTTCGCGCAATGCGCTCGGTCTCCTCCGGTAAATCGGACTTGAACCTCGCCAGGGGTTCGGGAGTGTCTCCCAAAACGGCGCGCATTGTTTCCGCCTCGGTTTTGCGCTTAAACGGCGCTTTGCCGGTGATCAGCTCATACAAGACAACGCCGAGCGAAAACAAATCCGCGCGCCTATCGATATCTGTTCCCTTAATTTGCTCAGGAGACATATAGCCGACAGTCCCGAGAGTAGAGCCGGTTTTGGTCAATGGCTCACTTTCAGGTAAAGTCGCCAGTCCAAAATCAAGAATCTTTGCCCGCCCTCTTTTGTCTATAATAATATTCGACGGTTTAATATCGCGATGAGTTATCCCGGCGTTGTGAGCCTCTTCCAGTCCTTCGAGGATTTGAACAATGCAGGAAAGAATTTCATCAAATATTATCTCTTTTCCCTCGAAAAATTCTTTGAGCGATTTACCTTCAACGAACTCCATGGCGATAAACGGACGCCCTAGATGCTCACCGAAGTCATGTATGGTTACAATATTGGGGTGGTTCAGCTTGGCGGCGGCTTTGGCCTCACGATGAAAACGAGCCTTCATATCTGAGTCTCCGGCGAATTCCTTTGGAAGCAGTTTCAGAGCCACTCGCCTGTCGAGCTTGGTGTCCTGAGCGAGATAAACCTCCCCCATTCCCCCGGCTCCAATTTTCTTGTTTATCCGGTAATGGGAAACCATCGACCCATTTGAGAGCGTGATGTAAGTTTTCGTTATGTCTTCTGACACTTCTATTTCTTAACTCCGACGGAATAGAAGGGGATCAAGAATTCCACTCCTGCAAAACGAAACCTGGCAATACGCCAGGTGATATGAATACAATATATCTCCGAGAGCGCTCTCGCGCCAGTTGCGCTCACACCGGACGCGGAACAGCTATTTTGCGCTTCTCAGAAGCCTTCTATTCTGACTCTTGTTCTCTTATTACACTATGAATTCTCTTGCTTTGTCGCAGCAGTCTGTCATCTGCGACGCCATGCCGTCTCAGAATCCTGCTGACCACTTCTGCGGCGGCTTCAAGTTCGGCGGGAACAACTTCATTGGCTCCCACAGTCAGGAGCGGGGCAATATCGAGCAAATAGCGCGTGCGCACTACAATATGCAATTGCGGATTTATCGATTTCGCCGCCACAACAGCTCTTTCCACAGCGCCGGGATCATTAATTACCAGAACAAGCTCGCTGGCGCGAGCGGCGCCTAAACGCTCAAGCTCTTCGGCGCTGGTAACATCACCATAATATGCCGGTTCGTTGAATTTTATTGCGCGCCTGATATTTTCCGGATTCAATTCTGCGATCACATATGGCACGTCACACGCTCGCAGCGCATTGGCCAGTTCCATCCCCGCGAAACCGTACCCCCCGATTATGACATGACCGGAAAGAGAGTCGATTTTTTTAGAAATATCCGCTAAAGATTTGGCGCGAACCAGACGCGAGAGAAGCGGCATTTTGCTGGCTCCGGCCGCGAGATGCGGCGCTAGCGCGAGAATAAATGGCGTAATTAACATCGAAATAATCGCCACCGCGATAATTTCGCTAGCCAGAGGCTCGACAAACAAACCCGTTCCGACCGCGGCAAAGGCCAGAATAAATGAGAACTCTCCGATCTGTGATAATGCCGCGGATGAAAGAACCGCCACGCGCAAAGGTAAGCGCATGATAATCGCCGATAAAAAAACTATCATGAATTTGCCAATCATAACCGCTGAGAGAAGGAGCAATATTTTCACTATGCTATCGGCCACCAGACTCAGATCTAGCATCATTCCGATTGAGACAAAGAATACGCTCGTAAACACATCCCTGAAGGAAATCAAATCTGCAAAGGCCTGGTGACGGTATTCACTTCCGGCCACAACCAACCCCGCCAGGAAGGCCCCAAGAGCGAGCGAAACCCCTGCGCTGGAAACAATCCAGGCTGTGCCAATACAAACCAGCAATACCGAAAGCACGAAGAGATGTCTCTGGCGAGTAAGCGCTACCAGGTGAAGCGCGCGCGGCACAACCAAGCGCGCCAGGAAAAGCACTCCGACTATTATTGCGACTGCGCGAGCGGTTGCTTCAAACATTTCCCCTGTAGAAGTGTTTGCACCGGCAAGCAATGGAATAGCAAGCATCATTG
>JACZUZ010000250.1 GCA_022572905.1 Candidatus Zixiibacteriota bacterium
TCCTTTTGGAATGAGATTCGGCTACTCAGCGGAAGGTCGCCCGAATCTCATTCCAAAAGGATCAATCGCCGTTGACGGAGTAAGTCTGACCATTAACGAACTGCGAGATGATATACCGGCGTTCGAAGTAACGATAATTCCCCACACTGCTAAGCTGACCTCTTTTGGAGAGTTACGGGTGGGAGATAAAGTGAACCTTGAATATGACTTGCTGGGTAAATTTATTCAACGCTCGGCTGATTTGAAGAAGGAAACCGTAGCTGGTTCAGCTAATCAGATAGAAGCCAGCCACGGACGATAATATGAATGGGGAAGCGCATGATCAATAAAATCGAATTTGATAGAGCCAATATTGATAGAGCCAATATTGATAGAGTTAGTGACGCCATTGAGGATATTAGCTCAGGTAAGATGGTTGTAGTTGTGGATTCAGAGTCGCGAGAAAATGAGGGTGACCTGGTTATGGCGGCCGAATCAATTTCTCCCGCCGATCTGAATTTCATGGTCACCCACGCTCGCGGTCTGGTCTGCGCTCCAATGGCCGAGGAGTATTTGGATCGTCTCGAATTGGGGCAAATGAGCTCACGCAATACGGCACGGCTTGAAACCAAATTCACTGTTTCGGTCGATCTTGTAAATGGAACCACCACTGGCATATCCGCTGCGGATCGATCGCGCGCGTTAAATGCGCTGGCCGATCCGAGAAGCTCCGCAAAGGACTTTGCGCGACCGGGGCATGTTTTTCCAATCCGCGCAGCGAAGGGTGGAGTGAGCGAACGTCCCGGACATACCGAGGCGGCGGTAGAACTCTGTCGACTCGCGGGAAAAAGCCCCGTTGGCGTTGTTTGCGAAATAATGTCCGCGGATGGTACAATGGCCAGAGGCGCTGAGTTAATTGAACTCTCAAAAAAGTGGAATCTGAAAATAATACGGATATCCGACTTAATAGCTTATATCTCGTCGCTGGAAAATTTAACTCAGGCGAGAATTTCAAACGGTTCAGCGAAATCAAATAGCTCATCTGTTGCGCCGGTTCAAAGCGATTCCGCCCGGCCCTGCGGAACAAGCAAGATCAGCGAAGTTGATTTTCCGACCGAGTTCGGAGATTTCCGACTCGCGCTGTTCGAATCACGCGAGGATCGCAAAGAGCATCTGGCGATAATTAAGGGCGATATCAAAGGTCAAAACACCCTCACCAGAATCCATTCCGAATGTCTGACCGGTGATTCGCTCGGTTCGAAAAGATGTGACTGCCGCGCCCAACTCGCTGCATCGCTCAGCGAAATCAATCAAGCGGGACGGGGAGTGGTACTCTATATGCGCCAGGAAGGGCGGGGAATCGGTTTGGCGAATAAAATCAAAGCGTATGCCCTTCAGGATGCGGGAGCGGACACAGTGGACGCTAATCATCAGCTCGGTTTTGAAACCGACCTGCGTGACTATGCGGCCTGTGCGTCAATGCTCAAGAGCCTGGGTGTTGAGTCTGTGAATCTCTTGACAAACAATCCGCTCAAGATCAAAGGACTGGAAGCGAATGGAATTTTGGTAACAAAGCGCGAAACCGCCGAGACTCCCGCAACGGATTTCAACCGCGCATACTTGCTGACCAAGCGCGATAGAATGGGCCATTTCTTCGACGCCCTTCAGGACGCCCAGCAAAACCATAAAGAAGACGCTTTCGAAACTGGAAGTGGCTCTGGCGGGGATACTCGTAAGGTCGCGAGAAAATGAGATGGGTTTAGATTATTCAGAAGAAAGCGCAGTGACTCCCGCGACGGAGAACGAAATTGACGGCTCGTCGTATCGTATCGGCGTAGCTGTTAGTAGATTCAACCACAAGATCACATCTGCCTTGTATCGCTCTGCGATAAAGGAACTTACGGCGTGTGGTGTAAACGAGGATTCGATTTTTACTATTCATACGCCCGGAGCGTTCGAGCTTCCTCTCGCCGCGAAAAGCTTGTTTGAGAATAGCGCTGTTGACGCAGTAATAATTATCGGATGTGTGATCAGAGGCGAAACGCCCCATTTTGATTATATATGCCAGGCCTGCTCGATGGGCGCTCAAAACGTTTCGCTTGAAAAAAACCGCCCCGTGATATTCGGAGTTCTCACAACTGAAAACCTGCAACAAGCGTTGGACCGAGCGGGCGGCGGCGACAACAATGACAGAGGCGATAAAGGCAGGGAAGCGGCCACTGCGGCGCTTCAAATGTTGGCCGCGCTAAACGAAAAAAATCAAGCCACAATTGTATCTTAATAAATGTACCCTGGTTGATTTATGAAAGCTCGTACCAAAGCTCGCGAACTGGCCTTGAAAGCGCTCTATGCATACGAGGCCGGAGAGGATAGAGCCCCGGCCGAAGTTTTTGATTCGCTGGTCGTCCGCAGTAAGCTCGATAAGGAATTGAAGAAATTCGCGCGCGGGCTTTTCGATAAGGCGACCGGTTCGCTTGAGAGTATCGATAGTCGCATATCGGAGATTTCCACCAACTGGCCAATTGACCGAATTACTCCCATCGATAGAAACATACTCAGAATTTCGATAGCTGAGTTTATGGCGTTTCCAGAAACGCCCCGCGAAGTTTTGATCAATGAGGCTGTCGAGTTGGCCAAGCGATACGGAGCCAAAAACAGCCCGGCCTTCATAAATGGAATCCTGGACGGCTATTCCTCCCGGAGTGATTCCTCCGGGAACAATTCCTCCGACCGCGAGAATTCAGATTCTGTGAAATCAGATTCTGTGAAATCGGACTCTGTGAATACAGAATCTGAAAAATCGAATTAGATTTCCCCCGAAATCCCCAGTTAATTCAGCCCAAACCGCTCTCACTGGACTTGAAAGTCCGGCGCCATATATTGCCCCGAATTGGCGAGCGCCCGCCATTGAATGAAGACGGCGCCTCGGGAAATCGCCGGGAAAAATATCTACAGGTAACCTCTGCTTATAATCTCCCTAAATGAATAACACATTAATCTGCGATCCCGATCCGGCGACAGATCGCGCCAATCTCGCGGTAGCGCTTTTGGTGTTCTTGTGTTCAGCTGTGGTTTATTTCTTGACGGTCGCGCCGACATTCTCGTTCTGGGACTGTGGAGAATTTGTAGCCTGCGCCTATACTCTGGGGATACCCCATCCCCCCGGGTCTCCTCTTTTCATAATTATAGGTCGTTTGTTCAGCGTTCTACCCTTTGCCGATGACATCTCTCTGAGGATAAACACTTTCTCGGTTTTGACATCCGCCGGAGCAGTCGGATTTGGATATTTGATTATACAAAGGCTATCAAGCCAAATTATAAATGTAAGCGTCGGCATGTTCAATCGTGTCTCAACGTACATTTGCGGAGCGGTCGGCGCTTTGACAATGGCGTTCGGGAGAACTTTCTGGAATAACGCCGTCGAGGCGGAGGTGTATGGTCTTGCTATGCTGCTTTTCTTTGCGGCGCTGTGGTTCGGAATCCTGGCGTTTGACACGGAATCGTCATCACGCAGAGTCAGAATGTTGATCTTGTCGGTCTATCTGGCCATCCTCGGCTCAGGGGTTCATTTGATAGTTTTTCTGGCGGTTCCGGTGGTTGGTTCGCTTTTCATATTTCGTAAACTTTCAAACACAAAGGCAGGTTTTCTTGCGACAATATTTGTCGTCGTAATCGCCTTCCTGGCGTTTGTAACATCATCGCGCGAATCCGAGATCCCTTACAACCTGCCTTTGGGGATACTCCTAATTATTTTCATAATTCATGTTGCCTCATTGGCGAAAGTCACTCGCGGATTGCTGGTGACTGGTCTGGCGCTGCTTCTGGCCAACTACGATTCCTTAATCCAAATTTATGAGAATATTACCCGTTCCAGCGCCCCGTCGAGTTTAGGTTTTGCTCCCGTCGGTTGGATAGGCCTCGGGGCATTGACACTTTGGGGTATATGGAGCGCATATTCTTTGCGCTATTCTGGGCGGAAATCTTTGAGAAGTTCTTCGCGAAAAGGAATAGACAATTCGCAAAGGGATTCACAGAAGATATCGGCGGCTTACGCCGCTTTTGCCGTTATGGCCGTGAGCGCGACTCTCTGGCTTAATGGATATGACGACTTCAAAATATTCCTGGGAGCGGGAGCGCTGGTAGTCGTGGCGCTATTTCGCAGTCAAATCAACTGGAGATTTGTCATCGCTCTGTTGAGTATATCTTCAATAGCGTTCGGCTTTTGGCCGTTCATTTTCTTAAGCTCTCTGGGAATAGTATGTCTTTGCGCGA
>JACZUZ010000251.1 GCA_022572905.1 Candidatus Zixiibacteriota bacterium
ATTTGTCCGGGTTTCAACAGGTCAGAATTCCGCGATTACGGATCACGGCCACACTGGCCAACCATAATGTCATTCAGAGTCCTTCGCTTTTCTCAGGATAAACTCCGCGAAGAATCTGGTTGGGTAATCCTCAGCGCCAGAGAATTAGGGATACTGCTTATTCTCTGCCAGATACTTCGCTAGCGCTCAGTATGACAAATAAAGTTAGCGCGCGGCAGATGTCCACATCTGCCCGATATCACACATTTCCGCGATCACAGATCACGGCCACATTGGCTCACTATAATGTCATTCTGAGCAACGCGAAGAATCTGGTTGGGTAATCCTCAGTGCCAGAGAACTAGACACATTTCCGCGATCACGGATCACGGCCACACCAGCCTCGGGATATCATTCATAAGTTAAGCGGCGGGGCCGACGCGAGGCGCTTAAGCGCCTTCCGGCGAACTTCCGTGTGGCGCTGATGGCGCGGGGGACGCTGAGGGAGTCGAAGTCATGACCTGCGTTGTTTCGCTGGCGGGATCTATTTTGTCGGGAGTAGTATGCCTTCCGGCGGGGTTGAGTGAATTTATGCGATCGCGAAGTGATTCAAGTTTCTTCCGTGCGGCTTCGGCATAGTTCGCGCCGGAGCTGGCATATAGCGCCGAACGGGAAACATTCAAGAGCGCGGTCTTGGTGAAATTCGCGGTGCCGTCGACAACAGCGCGTTCAAGCGCTCCACCCTGCGCCCCTATTCCGGGAATCAAGAGCGGCATATTGTTGGAGCGCTCGCGAATTGTTACCAGATGATCCGGATGGGTCGCTCCTACGACCAGACCAATATTGCCGTTGGTGTTCCATTTTACGGCTTTGTCAAGAACATGCATATAAAGCGGCTGTCCGCCGCAATCGAGAGTTTGAAAATCTTCGCTTCCTTTGTTGGATGTCAGGCAAAGAATAAATACGCCGCGATCCTGATACTCCAGAAAAGGCCGCAATGAATCATACCCCATATATGGATTAACAGTAACCCAGTCGGCGTTGAGAGTTTTGAATAAAGCCGTCGCGTACTGCGCGGATGTGTTTTCAATATCCCCGCGTTTGGCGTCAAGGATCACGACAGATTCATCCGGTATTCGATCGCAAATCCAGCGCAAAAGCGAATATCCTTCCACTCCCATTGATTCGAAAAAGGCCAGGTTGGGTTTGTATGCCGCCACAATGTCTGATGTGGCTTCAATAATATTGCGAGTGAACTCAAAAAGCCCGCGCGCGCTTCCCGAAAGCGCTGATGGAACCTTCTTCGGATCTATATCCAGTCCAAGGCACAACATAGAATTGTTCCGAGTCTGGTTTTGTCTTAGTTTTTCAAAAGCTTTCATAAGACATCAATCTAAGTCATTCTGTAAAATCGCTCGTGAGGTTAATTCATTTTGATCGACCCGATAAGGTCGGTCACTGAATTGTAGCTACCCTGAATGAGGAACTTTGTCAAGTCGCTCAAAACTCTAACCGGAAGATCCGGCTCGCGGAAAAGGGCGGTGCCCAACTGCACCGCGCTGGCGCCACAAATCATAAACTCGACCACATCCTCGTAATTTGCGGCGCCTCCAATCCCAATCACCGGAACCGAAACCGCCTCGTACACGCTATTAACCATGGAGAGAGCAATCGGTTTGATAGCCGGGCCGGAAAGTCCGCCGCGATTGTTGGAAAGCGTGGGTCGTTTGCTGTGTATATCCACGCCCATAGCGATAAATGTGTTAATGAGGGATATGGCGTCGGCGCCGCCCGCCTCGGCTCCTCTGGCTATTTCGGCAATGTCTGTCACATTGGGCGAAAGTTTGGGAATTACAGGACGCGGGAAAACTCGCTTTACCGCTCGCACAATTTTCTCAACCTGCTTAGGATCAGCGCCGAATTCAATCCCACCCGATGATATATTGGGGCAGGAAATATTCAGCTCTACCATATCCGCGCGGGGATGATCTGCGAGCCGTGCGCAAACGTCGATATATTCCTGAAAATCAAATCCGGCCACGTTAACAATCACGCCAAGTCCGTATTTCTCCAGAAAAGGAAGCTTTTCATCGACATAGGCCTTAACACCCACATTAGCCAGACCGATTGCATTGAGCATTCCCGATGACTCCTCGGAAACCCGACTTGGTGGATGTCCTTGGCGCGGTTTCCAGGTTATGGACTTAGTAACTATTCCACCGAGAGTATTCAGATCGAATATCTCATCCAGCTCTTCGCCGTAGCCGCAAGTGCCCGAGGCGGTCCAGATGGGATTCTTGAACCTATAACCCGCTATTTCAACTGATAAATCCGGCCCGGAAAGCCCAGCGGCGGCGCTGACTTTGGTGGATTCTGATTTGGCTTTGGTTTTTGGGCTAGTCTTCATAGATTTCATTCTGAAGATGAATTATTTCGGGGTCGAATTACCCCATACCAGAAGTATCCTAATTATTTGGATTGAGATCAAATTTTTGCTAATGAAGCGAGGCGGGACCTCAGGCCCAGGAAACTCTACCAACGGGTAGTATTGGTCCCTCTCTACAAACCCGGGCAAAGCCGCCCGAGCGGAGCGGAATTACACATCCCAGACAAATCCCAAACCCGCAAGGCATTGGCGCTTCGAAAGCCAGTTGGCCGGGAGTTTCGAATTCAGTGGCGAGATGATCTACAGCGCGAAGCATTGATTCCGGACCGCAAGCGTAAATTACCGGGTCTTTAAGAAGTCCGGAGGAGAGCGAACGCGCCAGGGGCGCTGTTACTAACTCTTTTTCGCCGTATGAGCCATCTTCAGTCACCGGCAAAAAGCGCACTCCGAGACGCTTGATGATGCTACGCTCAATTATGTCTTCCGCGGATCGCCCACCATAAACAAAGACAATATTCTCGGGTTTTCGTCCGCGCTTAATCATCCAGCGTGTCATGAAAAGTATCGGTGGCAAACCAACACCGCCGGCTACCATCAAGGCGGATTGATTCTTACGAGGTAATTTGAATGGTGTCCCCACCGGGCCAAGCATGTTAACCCGGTCGCCTTTCTTCAGTTGAGCGAGATAGCGGCTTCCTCTTCCAATAACTTTCAAAAATATCTCTATTGATTTCTCCTTGACGTTTACTGAATAAACTGAAAAGGCCCGACGAAAATAAAGATTAGACCCCGGTAGATCGATATGAACGAAATGTCCCGGTTTGATAGAACTAGAACGGGAAAATGGGCCGAAAGTGAGTGTCAAATATCCGTTTTTGAGGTCACGACGGCTGATCAGATATGAATCCTGGCAGACGACTCGCTTCATCGGAGATAATCGGGCTTTTGGACTCTGTATTTATGCAAAAACCAACCGTCGCCCAGTCCCCGGTCACCAAACTTACCCGGATTGTATATAAAATTGGCTATCTGTTCGGAGACGACTTGGTTGAGCTGAGGATATGGTGACGGATTCATAAGTACATATTCTAGCACAACGCCGTCGAAATCAAGCAGCACCTGAAAATAAAGATCAAATTGGTCGCTCATTCCCCGCGCGTTGGAAGGATAGATAAATTCAATTACTTCCAGAGAAGTCGGGTTTGAGGGAGCGTCTCGCAATTGCTGCCCATCGGGACCTCTATAATATCTGAGTTCCGGACTCAAGCTGGTATCAAGCGCCAGAGGATCAACCACTATCGAGTCCTCGCTAAGGGTGTCAGACCGCGTGGTGTCGGACATTTCTTCTTCTTCCGATGTCTTGGCTTTAACTTTGGGGGATGGAGCGGCAGGTTCGTTAAAAGCTAGCTGCGCGGCCATCTTACCGTACTCGGTATCGGGAAAAGAATCTGCCAGATCAGCGTAAGCGAATATTAGAGTCGAATCGTCGCCCGGATTTAAATACTGGTCCTTCAGCCAGATCACCGTGAATCGCGCCTTGGGTTGCAACACAGAACGCGGAAACGAATCAACTACCATTTGATAATAATAAAGAGCTGAATCCAGGTTCTCCTCTTCGATCAGAAAATTCTCCGCGCGCATAAAATAGCTTTCAGCGTATCCGGTGTCCATGCTCGTTCCGCTGGAGCCAAGCGCTTCCAAAAGTTCAGGGTAGAAATCTGTTCGCGAATATTCTTTCAAGAATTTGTCAGTCAAGGAATCAAAGGCGGCAACGTCATCAAATTCGTCACGATATATCAAAGCAAGCGATAGAAGCGCACGGGGAGTGTAATATCCCGTTGGCAAACTATCGACCGCATAGCGAAAAGCCTCGATGGCC
>JACZUZ010000252.1 GCA_022572905.1 Candidatus Zixiibacteriota bacterium
CCCCTGTGTTTTCACCGGCAGAACGGCTATTTATTTTGGAGAAGACGATACTTTTAAGGACGGACTCGGACATACATTTCAGCGCGACATGCCTCTTTCGGTTTGTGACAAGACCGCCAGAAACCTTAGTAATTTGAATCGCGATGACTTGATCATTACCGATTCGACTTATTTCTACGACGGCGGCGGGTGTTGCTAATAATCAACACCTGAGAAATTTCGCTGAAATGAAACACGTCAATTTCAGGCCATCAGAACATTGTGGCTCTTAACTCACCTACCCCTGAAGCGCTTTCTAAATTATCTCAGATTGTTGGAAGCGAGAATATTTTTCAAGACGCCGAGACCCGCGACGCATATTCCCGAGACGAAACCGAGGACTTGAGTTTCCTTCCTGACGTCGTAGTCAAGCCCGGCTCGACCGAAGAAATTTGCAAGATACTCAAACTCGCCAGCGCGGAACGCATACCCGTCACACCGCGCGGAGGAGGAACAGGTCTTTCCGGAGGAAGCCTGCCGATTAAGGGGGGCATTCTACTCTCCCTGGAACGCCTCGACAAAATCCTCGAGATCGACAAAAACAATCTTATCTGTGTCACTCAACCTGCGGTAACTACGCAGACCTTACAGGAAGCTGTCGAAGCCGAAAATCTCTTCTACCCCGTCGATCCCGCCAGCAGGGGCACCTGCGCAATCGGTGGGAATGTGGCCGAAAATTCAGGAGGACCACGCGCCGCCAAGTATGGCGTGACAAAAGACTATGTGCTCGGACTTACAGCTGTTTTGCCCTCCGGTGAAATAATCAAAACCGGGGGCAAACTATTTAAGGACGTCACCGGCTATAACCTGACAGGAATAATTGTCGGCTCGGAGGGCACATTGTGTGTCATCACCGAAATAATTCTGAAACTCCTCCCGCTCCCCACCTGCAGAACAATGTTGCAGATACCTTTTCCCGATCTGGAATCGGCTGCAGGAATGGTATCTAAAATACTGCGAGCTGGTATTGTTCCCTCGGCGCTCGAATTCATGGAACGCGACGCGATTCTGGCCGCAAAAGAGCAGCTTGGTTTAACAATGGGTTTTGATGACGCCGCCGCGCAATTGCTGATCGAACTCGATGGAACATCACAGGAGTTGATCGACTCCGAGGTGGAACGAATTGGGGAGCTGGCTCTTGAGAATGGAGCTCTTGATGTTCTCCTTGCGGAAAGCTCCGCCAAACAGGACGAACTCTGGAAAATCAGACGCTCGCTGGGAGAGGCTGTTAAACAATGTTCAATTTACAAAGAGGAAGACACGGTTGTTCCGCGCGATAAAATCCCCGAGTTGCTTCGCCGGGTTAAAGAACTTTGCAAGCAACGCAATATCAGCTCAATTTGCTATGGCCATGCCGGCGATGGAAACATTCATGTCAACTTATTGAAAGAAAATCTGCCCGACGATGTCTGGGAGCGCGACTTACCTGATATCGTTCGCGAATTGTTTGCTATCGTAGTTGATCTGGGTGGCTCGCTTACGGGCGAACATGGAGTGGGCTATGTTCAGCGCGATTATATTTCGATTATGAAATCAGATGTGGAAATCGCGTTGATGCGAAGATTAAAAGATTCATTCGATCCTCTGGGCATTCTAAATCCGGGCAAGATTTTTCCTGAAATTCAAGAAACTTAAAAATCCGACTCGTCAAAATCTATAAGTTGACGGATAATCCGATAAAGCGTTCATCCGGGCCTGTTTCTTTTCCTTTATTGAGCAAGTCAGCATTGCTGTCGCTGTCAGATGTGACAGAGTTCAGCGCCTTCTCAACAATTTCCGGACGCTTGGCTTTGGAGATCGCGGTAGCTGAGCTAATGACACCTTCCTTCGCCAATCTTATTAGTGAATCTTCGAGTGTCACTGTTGTCGGTTCCGAACCGGAAGTCAAAATACTTTCCAGCCTGAATGTGTTGCCATCGCGAATACAATCCCTAACGTCCTCATTTACAACCAGAACCTCGGGAGCCGGAATTCGGCCGCCGTCCACAGTAGCCACCAAAGTCTGAGTTACTACGCCAACCAGCGCGGATGACAACTGAGTGCGTCGTTGTGGGCGCTGCTCACGCGGGAATTCAGCCAACAGTTTGTCCACTGCCTGACTGACCAAACTTGAATTCACCGTCCCAAGTACCAGGCGGCCTGTTTCAACCGCAGTGAGAGATAGAGAAATCGTCTCAACGTCCGAGAGGTCGCCAACTAGAATGACATCCGGGTCCTGACGCAACGCACGCGTCAACGCAGTATGAAAATCGCGCGAGTCTGATCCGATCTCTCGCTGGGTTATGATACATTTCTTATCAGGGTGAATAAATTCAATCGGGTCTTCCAGTGTGAGAATATGTCCAACACGCGTTTCATTAATCTGATTGATCATCGCCGCCAGAGTTGTGGATTTTCCTGATCCAATGGGTCCGGCCATTATGATCAGCCCGCTCTTTCTATCGCAAAAATCGCGGATCATCTCCGGTAATTTGAGACTTGCAAGCGTCGGCGCCTCAGACGAAATCCTCCGAATTACCATCGCGCAGGCTCCGCGCTGTTTAAGTGCGCTTACGCGAAATCTGGCCAACCCGGGGACGCTATATCCGGCGTCGAGATCGCCCTCGCGCGAAAAGATTTCCCACTTTTGCGGTGTCAGGATTTCGCGCAGCATTGCCTCAACCTGTCCTGCCAACAAAGGCTCACAGTCGCTAATCAACACAATATCTCCGTCGATTCTCATTCCTGGAGGCGAGCCGACTTTGATATGTAGATCTGTGGCTCCTTTGCCAATCATAGTGCAGAGGATATCATGTAGTTCCATATGTTTTCTCCTGTTAACGAAGCTTGTCATGATTGTTCGAAGTCAATGTAGCTTGAAACGACCTCTATGCTAACTAGTCGGTCGAATCGGCTCGAAACGTTAGCCCGCGCCCAATAATCGCTCCAGCCTTGGGAGCTGGCAATTCGCTCTGCCCTTGCGATATAAAACCATATCCGCTATCAATATAAGTCCCTATACCGGATAGCTGAATAGCTGGATGGCGTAAGGTCACTTGAAGAACGAACGCTCCGGGCGTTCCGAAATAGGATATATTTAAAACAACACAGAGGAGGAGTTCCCATGTTTTCCAGAATCTCAAAGCAAACAACCAACTCTCTCACCGCTTTTGACCGCCTATCGGCTGGGACAATGATGGCTTTACTATTCAGCTTCGCGTTGATCGCGCTCACATTAAACGCCTGCTCGGAAACGGACGCCAACAGCGCCACCAAGCTCAACCTGCTCTTTGATGATTTCTGGGAAGCGCAGATGAAACGCTACCCCACTTGGGCGACAAATCTCGGAGACAAGCGTTATGACAGCCTGCTAACCGACCTCTCACCCGAGGCCCGCGAAAAAGATAAAGTTGCCACGCGTAATTTCCTCAACCGTCTCAAAGCGATTGATCGCTACAAACTGAACGAGTCCGACCGCGTCAGCGCCGATATGTTTGAACTTAAATTGAAAGAAGCGGTCGAAAGCGAGAAATTCAAAGATCATACTATGCCGGTCAGCCAGCAGGGTGGCCCGCATATTGACATTCCGAATCTGGTTAGTCTTATGAATTTTGTGTCCGCGCAGGATTATGAGAATTACATCGCACGCATGAGGGCTTTCCCTCTCTATGTAGATCAAACAATCGCGAACATGCGCGAGGGCGTTGAGCTTGGATTTGTTTCGGCGAAGATTAATATTGAACCGGTTGTCGAGCAGATTGAATCGTTCATTGTCGATGACCCGACTACATCCGTCTTCTATCAACCAATCGAGAAAAACGAGGCCGAACTTTCTGATGATGTCTTAAGTGATTTCGCCGAACGCTTCAAAGAAACAATCACCAATGAAATAGTCCCGACATATAGAAAATTCGGAAAATTCATTCGCGATGAATATCTCCCCGCCTGCCGCGACGAATTCGGCGTGTGGTCTCTTCCCGACGGCGAGGAGCGCTATCAGTTTTTGATACAACATCACACTACCCTGCCACTCACTGCAAGAGAGATAACCGAAACGGGCCTGCGCAATCTCGAACTAATACACGCCGAGATGGACAAAATTATCACGCAGGTAGGATTTGAGGGAACCCGCGCGGAATTTCTGGAAGACCTTCACACCAACCCGCGCCACTATTACACCGATAAAGATTCGCTTCTCGACGGTTATCGCGCAATTCTGGCC
>JACZUZ010000253.1 GCA_022572905.1 Candidatus Zixiibacteriota bacterium
GTTCAGATAATATCACCATTGTCTGCATAAAGGCTCTGGACGTCAATCAGCAAACAATATATCAGCCCACCCCTGCACAGACAATTGCGGAGGAAAATGTCGCCACCGGCGAGCGCGAAGACGAGTGGCTGGATATCCTGGCGGAACAGAATCGGCTTGAGGCGGAAGAGTTTGAAGAAGAAGACGCCGCTCGCAAATCCCGCGGTTTCGCGACCCTGGCCTTTGTGATACTTCTGATGTTTGGCGCAGTCATTTACTATTTCTACGAGGGTGGCCTCTAAGGGGAGCTCACTGGCTAACTCATACCTCTACTCGAACATTTCCTTCAAACATCTTCTATATCTTCCGTTGACTTTTGGCTCCTTAAGTTATTTTTTGTCTGACCGGAGCGCGGGTGGATTTTTCCGCCAACTCCGTGTTTGACATATTGACATTTTCTGTGGGATGACAAATTCGCTCTTCTGAGTTTATTGTCTCGAATGAATGCGCCCATAGCTCAATTGGATAGAGCGTCTGACTACGGATCAGGAGGTTGCGGGTTCGACTCCTGCTGGGCGTATTTTGTTGATGGACGAAATTTTCTGGGATCGTTTTGTGTTACCGAACTGGTGCAACTCGGCTTGCAATGGAATTAGCGCTGGATATCGCTATTCCCCTTGTTAGTATTACGCCACCATTCTAAGCCGTACCCAATTATTACAACAAGAGAGAACGCGATCCATATTGATAGCCAGGGGATAACTATGACATCGGCTATTATCAGGATTGTCAAAGCGCCAACCAGCAGAAACCCGGGACCAGTGATCAAACAGTGAAATCTTCCGCACCGAGCATAGTTATATAGACAAAGTCCTCCAATGACTAAGAAGAATGTGACATGAAGATATTCGCTCCAGGGCGGCGAAGAAACCGCCGCGGCCAGCAAAAGCGTATAAGCAATTAGGAAGCCCGGGCTTGCACATCCACCAAATATGTCCCGATGTAAACTGATATAGAATCTTCCTTAGCAGGTTAAGTGACCGAAGCCCGACCTAGGGTCTCAAGTGGCCCCCTATATGTATATACGACCTGTAATTTCTATCTCCAACACCCGGCTATCATGTCCCCTCCATTTGATTTTCCACATTACTCCCCAAACTAGTCCTTGATCTGGATTGAATTTGCCTTATATTTAGTAGCTGGAGGCGATTTCTTATTACTTCGAATTACTCCTTTTCAAAACGCGCCTCCCATAATAGTTTATTGTTTTAAGTTAATTTGGCTTCGTTTTTGCTCAAGTAAGGACGGGAATGTAATCTCACGAGGGGTTTTGCAACTCTATTTACTGCCCTCTTTACCGACCAATCGCTGAAAAAGCGCATAAAAACCGAAGAAACCTACGACTCATTGAGGAGAGCTGATGAACAAATCCTATCTCACCAAGACTGTCATGACCTGCGCTCTGGCGCTTCTGGGGCTAACTCCATTCAACCGTGCGAACGCGGATGAATTAATCGATCCGGGCATTCCCGATACCGTAAGAGTTGTCAGTGTTCAAGTAAACGCCGGAGATCATTTCCCTCTGGTCATATATCTGTGGAATGATGAGATATTGGGAGCTGCGACTCTCGGATTCGGATGGGGAACTTCCGATCTCTTCCTCGATTCAATCTCCTATGTCGGAACGCGAACGGCCAGCACGGATTTCCCCAGCGTAAAGATAAATAACAACGCTCACCTGGGGTTGACCGGTTTCGCTACGTTTTTCGGCGATCCACTGCCAGCCGGCGAAGGGGAATTTGCGATTCTCTGGTTCACAGCCGACGCCAACGCGGCGGATCAGGAAATAAAAATTGATTCATCTTTTGTACCGCCCGCGGGACCATTCATTCTTGTCAATCAATCCGACGTCAGTCAAATTAAGCCTCAGTTCGTAATGGGGACTGTCACAATCGGCAATCCCAATAGCAACACTCCCCCCACGATCACAGGTATCGCAGACCAGTTCGTCGCTGAAGGCGACTCTCTTTCTGTAGCTATCTCCGCTTCTGACGCCGAGACAATTCCGTCATTATCAGTGACAGGGCTGGCGCCATTTATGAGCTTTGACGGACAGGGCGCAGCGTCCGGCACATTTAGAGCCACTCCCGGCTTTAGTGACGCAGGTAATTATCCTATTACTGTAATCGCCTCCGACGGTGAGTTAGCAGATACCGTGAATTTCATTGTGGAGGTAACTGAAACGAACCAGGCGCCGGTTTGGACACAGGTTGCTGATCAGGAAATGGACGAAGCGGAAGGACTTTTTGTACTTATGATTGCGGATGATCCCGATGGCGACAGTCTTAATATTACCGTATTGTCATCGCCCGTTGGTTTTCAGCTTGTCGGATTCGATGGCTTCCCATACGAGGGTGGAGACACCGCGGTAATTTTCTTTGGTCCTGACTTTACAGACGCCGGTGTGTACGAAATTCTGGTCGAAGCGAGTGATGGTCAATTGGGTGATACTCTGAGTTTTCAGTTGACAGTCAATAACGTCAACCGCCCTCCTGCATTCGTTCCACTTTTCTCGCGAACAATTGATGTTGGTGACACTTTACTTGTGACAGTAAGCGCTTTGGACCAGGATGGTGATTCGCTTACACTTGAACTAACAAACCCACCAGACAGTAACGTAACTTTCACTGATAGAGGTGATGGCACTGGGATTTTCATATTCGCGCCATCGGTGTCACAGGGTGATTCAACTTATCTGTTCATTTTCAGGGCCAGCGATCAGGATACTTCAGTTACTGAAGACTACGAGGTGATAGTCAATCCGGCTGTAGTCTTGAATGACTCTGCGTTTATTTCACCCGACACTCTCTTGTTAACAATACCTGTAGGTGATCCTAACGACCGAACCGTTTGCGTGTTTCTAACATCAACTAACGCCCCGGCTAGTTTTATTATTGTCTCAGACACAGACTGCGTATTCAATACTTCTCCAATGGTTTTAGAAGGAATTACCGACGACACAGTTTGCCTGAGCGTTAACGCGGGCGACCTGCCTCCGGGTGAGTACTCTTGCAGATACTTGTATATTGTTGAAGGAGTCGTCAACAATCCGGTCGAACTGATCATAAGCCTAACAATAGAAGCCGCTCCACAAACGCCAGATAGTGCGTTTGTTTCACCGGACACTCTCTTTTTCTCGGCTCCCGAAGGCGCTGATGTGATCCTTGGCGACTGCGCCTGGTTGTCATCCACCAACGCACCGGCGGATTACTCCGTATTCTTAAACGGCCAACAGGGACCATTTTTTACTTCCCTTGTAGACTCCAGCGGAGTTACAAACGACAGCGTATGCGTTACCGTTAATCCTTCAGGACTTTCGGCTGGCACATACTACAACTCAGTCGTCTATACAGTTGACAGCGTTTCCAACAATCCGATTGAGCTTGTGCTTTGCTTGAATGTCAGGGCGCCCCTATCGACGACTGTCCAGCTTGATATCAAACCGGGATCGTGCCCGAATCCTTTGAATACCAAAGGCCGCAACGCACAGCATAAGGCCGTTCTGCCAGTTGCTATTGTCGGTACAATTAATTTTGATGTCCGAGACATTGATGTTTCTTCGCTCACGCTGGAAGGCGTCAGCCCCGTGCGTTGGAGCTACGAGGATGTCAGCGAACCAATCGACAGATTTTCCGAATGCGATTGTCGGGAAACTAAACCGGATAGCATTGAGGATTTGACGTTGAAATTCTATCGCTCGGAATTGATTGACGCGCTGGGCGGTTTGGTGGGAATTGACGAGATATCATTGACAATCACTGGCAAGCTAAATGACGGATCAGAATTCTCGGCCAGCGATTGTATTGAGACCAGACCCAAAGACAAAGACGGCAACGGTGCAACTTCAATCCCAATCGGCGCCGATGGCCCACCCCAAGTTTTTACGCTGGTTGGCAATTATCCGAATCCTTTTAATCCATCGACAAAGATCACTTTCGGAATTCCCGAATCTGAGCATGTGACGATTTCAGTTTACAATGTTCAGGGACAAAAAGTCGCAACGCTGGTTGATGGTGTATTAGAGGCGGGTTATCACGACGTAGAGTGGGACGCCTCCAATCTCGCCAGCGGTATGTATTTTTACCGTTTACAGGCTACGAGTTTCTCACAGACTCGCAAGATGATTCTACTTAAGTAGCCCTCTTAAGTAATTTCCTTTCATTGCCGCACAATGAAAAGGCCGTCCGGTTTTT
>JACZUZ010000254.1 GCA_022572905.1 Candidatus Zixiibacteriota bacterium
TCGATTCCTGCCCTTTCGGTTGGCGCTCTGCCTCTCGGAGCCACTTTCATCGATAGCGCAAACGGTCTCGGTATATTCGCATGGACGCCGGATTTCACACAATCCGGAACATACATTGTAACTTTCTTCGCTACCGATGACTCGCTTGCAGTCGACAGTGAAGTAGTTGCAATCATAGTAACCGAAGCAGGCGATCAAAGGCCTGTAATCGCTCCAATAAACGATACAACAATCGCAGAGGGCAGTTCTGTGATCCTTCTCCTCTCTGCCACAGACGCAGATGATCCTCTGCCTCCGAATCTGACATTCACAACTACAATAGCGAACGCGTTCTTCGTCGATAGTGGAAACGGAAAGGGAACATTTACATACAACTCGACATTCTTTGACGCCGGAATAGATACTGTTACGTTCTTCGCAACAGATAATTCTGTTCCGCCGTTGACAGCTATTGAGGTTGTACAGATTATCACGCAGGACATAAACCTTGCACCGAAACTGGATTCGCTGGGACCTTTCAATGTGCTAGTCGGTGATCAACTGCAATTCTTAATTACTGCGATTGATTCAACTGACCCTGATACAAGTCATATCGTAGCGCTGTCAATCTTGAACGCGCCAATCAACGCTACTTTCGTGGACAGTGGCAACAATACAGGTCTGTTTACTTTTGTTCCTGATCTTACACAAGTTGGAGTCGATACGATTAGCTTTAACGCTCTCGATCAAGGGGTGCCTCCACTTTCATCAATTATTAATGTAATCATAACCGTAGTTGCGGACAATCAGGAACCAGTAATAGATACAATTTCTCCGAAGTCTGTGATAGAAGGAGGGATTCTATCTTTTCTGGTCAGAGCCATTGACGCTGATGGTGATCCTCTTACATTGACAACACGCGATCAACCGAACAATGCACTCTTTATTGACAGCGGAAATGGTGTCGGACTTTTCACCTTTACTCCGGACTTCCTACAGGGCGGTGGCTCAGGCGCATCCGAACTGTATGCTATAACATTTGTTGCTTTTGACGGTATCGATGATGCTCGCGAGTTAGTTTATATACAAGTATACGACGCTGGAAATCAGAGTCCCGAATTTGATCCTATTACACCTCCAAGTGTCGTTGAAGGCAATTCTTTGCGATTCGCGATTGTTGCCAGTGATCCCGATGGTAATATCCCCACTCTGATAGCCGACTCATTACCCCCCGGGGCCACTTTCATAGATAGCGGCAATGGTATAGGCGTCATATCCTTCGATCCGACGTTTGTCCAGGCGGGTACATATGAAGTATTCATTACCGCCTCAGATGGTGTTCTTACTACGAAGATTCAGTTTACTATTACTGTAATTGAAGCCGGCAACCAAGCGCCGGTTCTCGCTTTCGATTCATTGGTTCTGGATTTCACTGAAACGGATTCGATAGATTTCAAATTTGCGGCGCTCGATCCCGACTTGAATCAACCAACTTATAATCTTATCGGAATTCCCGCAGGCGCGACTTTCACAGACGAAGGTGACTCAGCTCACTTCATATGGCAAACCCTTAATGGAGATAACGGGATATACGATATGGTCGTATTTGCTGTCGATTCTCTCGACTCGCTGATCTACGACTCGGCTTTTATTACAATCAATCTACGCGATAGCAACTTCGTACCATTTATACAAGTCTCACCGTCTGGACAAGAGCGCAATGTCAACGAAGGAGACACTTTAACATATCGCGTGTTCGCGGAAGACAACGATGGCACAATCCCGGTTCTGCAGACCGACACACTTCACCCCAATATGACTTTTGTCGATTCCGGAAATGGCGTTGGGCTATTGACATTCACTCCTGATTTCACGCAAGGGTCGCCAAATCCGGGAACTCCATATTTTGTCATATTCAGAGCTGTGGATACTGCAGGGGGCGCTAATCTTGTACATGAAACAGCGCCTCAACGGTTCTTCGTTTTGCATGTAGATCTACCGCCTGTGATTGCTCCTTTTAAATCACCGGATTCTGTCGTCGAAGGCCAGACTTTGAATTTTATAGTGTCGTCGATTGATCCCGACGGAGATACACCGCTAATGCGAGCTGAGAATGTTCCTGCCAACGCTTCCGCAGTGAACTTTGGAGGACCACCTAATATGTCATTTACGTTCGCTCCTAATTTCACACAGGCCGGAACATACTTCATAACATTTATTTCCGCATTCGGCGGACTCGAGGACTCTGCGATTGCGGAAATTGTGGTCATTGAGGCGGGAAATCAAACCCCAGTTTGGATTACTACACTGGCTGATACAATTTCCGCAGTTGCAGGAACGCCAATTTCAATTCCAATGTCCGCGATTGATGCTGATCTGGATTTGCTGGTAATTGCCGCCAGTTTCTTGCCGGTTGGCGCAATCCTATTTGATTCAGGAAATGGCGCCGCTACATTCGATTACAATCCGGACTTGGGTGATGTGGGATCAAATTTCGCCATAGACTTTATAGTTAGCGATCCGCTCTTGGCGTCTGACACTATAAGCACAGTTTTCAAAGTGATGGCTTTCTTGAGAGGAGACGCAAATAGTGACACGCAAGTGGATCTGACCGATGTGATCTTCATTGTCGATTTTGTCTTCAGAGGAGGTATGGAGCCGATTTCGCTTGACGCGGCTGACGCGAATGCAAGCGGGGAAGTCGAGGTTGGAGACGTAGTCTATCTCGTGAATTACATGTTCCGAAGGGGTCCGCCTCCGCCAAATTGATCACCTACAAAATCTAAAGTAAGAGTTCTCCTCATCACTCTCTCTTCAAACCGGTTCACCAAGGATTTGGTGAACCGGCTTCATATATACCCGTCTCTATATATATAGTATGGGAAGAACGTGGTGTCTGGAGAGGAGTTTTCTGACCTGCTGAGCTAACATTGAAAGCGCGTTCCGGGACGACCGTTCATCAGGTCTCGGGCTTGGGCTTATGGCGCAAAACCATGAACGTGGATCGAATAATTCGCAACGGACGCTTTTTACCAGAGCTCTAAGCTAGTACGGCACAACAGATTGTGAATTGAGATATGCAATTGAACTCCCTTAGCGGATAAAGAACGGGGCATTTTTAATAGCGTATCTTTTCGCAAAGATTGCGCCAGCTACCCCGAAGAGAATTCCAATTTTTGCTTGACTGTCTTCAGCGAAGGGGGCATCCTTACCGGACGGTCTCGGCCGGTCCGCGTAGGATTATGTAAACTAAGAATATGTGGGTCAGCGGAGGGGGTGATATTGTTGTGAGATATTATCGCCGTAGCGGTATTCAATAGCAGAAAATTTGAAATGCCCTTGAATTATTATCGCTAGTCCGTCAATCGAAAAGAGTATAGACCTAATTCAATAACTTTCAGTGGTAGCGCAAGATAGTCACTGAGCGAAGGAGGTTGACACACAATAAATTGCTAATGATGAGGGTATCACATTCAGTGATCGGAATGGTTAATCCAGGATAATTGAAAGTGTACCCAAGATTTCTGTTCAAATTATTATGTCCTCGCCGACTGACAAAAGCAAACGTATTGACTAGAATATAACTGTCATCCGCGAATAGTTTTCTAAGGAGGAATCACAAAGTGAATCGCAAGTACCTATTAGTATCCCTGGCGCTTTTTTTCTTCGCATCAAGCGCGTCCGAACAAGCATTGGCAGGATCGTCTGATACAGTAAAAATTACGATCATTAACCCAGTTAACGAACACCACGCTGGTGTAAAAGACTCAAATTTTGTAGCCCGAATAACGGCTTCTATCGACACTGGTTGGATTGCGGCTTCGCTGGGTTTTACCTGGGGCACAAAGCCAGAGGATTCTATTAATTGGACTGTTGATTCGGCTGTGCTCGGCCCTGCACTTCAATTATGGGATCTCGCATTTGCTACGTTGAAAACGGACTCCGCGACGACGGTCCTTATCGGAGGGGCCGACTTTTTCGCAAATAATCCATTTGGGCCGGGAACTGATTTACTCTTAGCTGATATTTATTTCTCTCTAAGACCGGGGAATAATTTTACAGCCGGTTCGGATATGATAATTGATTCGACCTTTGTTCCTCCGGCGGGTCCTTGGCTGGTTACATTAGTAGTCGTAGATACCGGTTCTTCGAACCGTAGTCCATCTTTTACGGGCGCTCAGAAGGTTACCTTTAACAATATAGAGGAAGTTACTGACGCCCCGTTGCCGACTAC
>JACZUZ010000255.1 GCA_022572905.1 Candidatus Zixiibacteriota bacterium
AACTGGCAAACAAATATCGCTGACAAAGCCTGATACATGGCGGTGCCGTCCATGTTGATTGTTGTGCCAAGAGGTAGAACAAATGACGCGGCGCGCTGGTCGACTTTATTATTTTCGACAACGCACTCCATCGTGACCGGAAGTGTGGCAGACGACGATGAAACCCCGAGCGCCGTTGCCAAAGCGGGACCCATGTTGGACAGATATGCAATCGGGTTTCTGTCACCTAAGTATTTCAAAACGCCCATTAACAACCCGCCGTGAATAACTTGACCGAGTATTACCACCGCGGAAAACATTCCTATACCCACCGCTGCGTTGGCCAGATCGCCGGATTTCTCACCCACTTTGGAAGCTACGATACCAAAAACTCCGAAAGGCGCCAGGTACATCACCAGATGCACGAGCTTCATCACTGCGTCGTTGATAACTTCAAAGAGCGTAATTAGAGGCTTTGCCTTTGCGCCTAAACTGGAAAGAACGCCGCCGAAGAACAACGAAAAAACAATTAGGGCCAGGACTTTAGTGTCCGCCGCGGCGGCTACTATGTTGCGCGGTATCATTTCGTTTAATGTCTGGATCATGGCCTCCCCGATGCGCGCCAGCATACCATAGACACCCAGGTCGGACGGGTCGGTTACACTCACTCGCATTGTCCGTGTGGAGACTCCGCTATATCGGTCGTTCACAAAAAACGAAACGCTATATTGACCGGCCTGGCTTTCACCCGGTGTCCAGCTGAATTGACCCACACCGAAACCTTTGTCAACAAAAGTCGCTCCCGCTGGCAGGCCAATCGCACCCAATTGCAAAACAGATTCCCCGTTTTCCGCTCGAAGGACAAAACGCAGAGACGAATCAACCATCACGCTCTGAGAAGAAATATCAGCGAACTTTAGTTCCTCTATTTCACCTGCTGTCTTTTTATCTGCGGAAGCGCTCAGCGATTCGCCGACTTCCCCGGGTGTGAATGTAACTCCCAGAATCATCCCCAGAATTACCGCCACCGCGCTGGTGACCATGAAATAGGTTATGGTGTGTCGAGCAGTTCGGCCGAGTTTGCGAATATCACCCAACGACGTGATTCCAACAATCATGCTGGCGACAATCAGCGGCACGATTATCAGGAAAAGCGCGTTGAAAAACAGCGATCCAAGAAATTTGAATTTCTCGGCGATGTCGGGGAAATAGACTCCCACAAACGCCCCGGCGATGATTGCCGCCAGAATGCCCCACAGAATAAAATTTACGCGTCCCGGTTTCATTTTATCGGCTCATGCTTGGTTTAGAATCTCTTGGGTAACTTATGTGTTGGCTGTTTCCAGGTAAACGCTTCATAGCCGGAACAAAATAGACCTCAAAGCGCTCTTTTGCAATATTGTTTACCGAGGGCGCAACCCGTTGGGAGAGTGAATATTACGGACCTCACCGCTAACAATATAAGCGTGGCTGGATTAATGGAAATTCAAAGAATTGAGGCTTTTGATTACCAATAATTGTCTTTCGCAAGCGTTTCCCGCAAAATTGATGTATATGAGGAGTCTCGCGGCGCCAGACGTAGTCTGGTTTTTATTTAACCCGGCGCACGGACCACTGAAATGTCATCGAAAGATAAAGATTGAATATGCAAACCGCGCACGACCGATTCAGCTTCATTCGCCACCATCTCCCCGCGATGCTTTACGGCGCTATTATTGTGATAGTCTCGTCGCTTCCTCAAGTAGACGCGCCGGAATTGCCTTTCGTAGGCATGGATAAGCTCTTGCACTTTGTTGAATACGCAATTTTCGCCTTTCTGGTTTATAGATCGTTCTCAAACATTGAAAAACTAAAGAGCGGCGCGATGTCAGCTCTCATCTCAATTTTGTTCTTGATTGCATTCGCCTGGGGCGATGAATACCACCAGAAGTTTGTGGCCGGGCGAAGCTCGGATGTGTTTGACACTATTGCGGACATTATCGGCGCGCTGTGTGTGATAGCGCTACTGAGTCTGCGCTCGCGGCGGCAATCAAAGACAGAGCCTTAAGACCGGCGTCAGGTTCCTCTTCGGGCCTGCGAGAATTGTATGATTCGATTGTCGCTTCCGATTCGACGACCTCAAGCGCGCGAAAACATCAAATCCACCTCGATAGCCCTTTTGTCGAGAAATAGCCACAGCGCCGGGTGGCCTACCTTTCGCGATTCACAGATCACGGTCGAACCGGCTACAATCAGGTCATTCTGAGCAACGCGAAGAATCTTGTTGGGTCTCGCTCGGCTCCAACAAATTAGGGATAATGCTAGTTCTCTGCCAGATACTTCGCTAGCGCTCAGCATGACAAGAGCGCATTTGTTCGACATGGCTGGAACTGATCTTCCCCTATTTTTACAGGGGCGAAGAAACCCGACAGCCGCCACTCACAGAATTGCGCAATATTGGATCGTCGGGTTTCTCACTCGCTTACGCTAGTTCGGAACGCCGACTTACATTACAGGCTATGATTTTTCCGCTGCCCCATCATTCACGTGAGTTTCAAACATCAAGTCCCCCTATCCCCTCACACCTTTCCCCTAGCGCACATCCTGCGGAGGGAATTTCTCAGAAGAAAGGCGGGTGGCCCACCTTTCAGGTGGGTACAAACATCAAGTCCCCCTGTCCCCTCACATCTTTCCCCTAGCGCATATCCTGCGGAGAGTAAGGCTTATCTTGACGAAACAGGCCATTTCGGGTATATTATGAGGGGTGAATCGGTCGTCTTAAGTTCTTGCGTTTCCGTCCCTTTCGCCATCGTAAATCATCTTACTTCTTTTTACTATCGTCTTACGATACCCAACTGGAATGGTTTTTGCGGAAACAGTGTCTGCGGCATGTTGTGTATGGATTCTCGGACTATTTTACTTAGAACCTGAACCCAGCGCTCAGCGCGCATGAATGAACTTAAGGGCGCCTAGTCCCTAGCGACGGCGTCGACATTGAGGTCTTCTAATTGCGGCGCCGCCGCAGAAAATAGAAAGTTGTAGATATTACTGAAACTATCTCGCATGATTTTGCGCAATTGAAGAAACAAGCTAGTAATTGAACCGCGATTTGCGGCCGGGATCACTAACCAACGATACTCTGAACAAGGCATTGGAAACTAAAAAAAGAGCATGATCAGTTACTCTTACATCGCTTTTAATCAGACTCCCCGGACGGAATCGCTTGCAATAATCACGACAATCGAGGCCATAAATTTTTGACGCTCTTACGATATTCAATTGAGATAATCTATTTTGAACGGTAAATAAGGTGGAGTTTATGAAAAACATGCGACTCATTCTGGGTTCATTTACAGCGTTTCTTTTCTTGGGCGGAATAGCCAATGCTCAGGATCCGGGTATCCGCGATACTGCTCGAATCGTCAGCGTTAATGTCAACCCGGGCGATCATTTTGGCCTGGTTATGAATCTCTGGAATGACGATAGTCTTTCAGCGGCTACTCTCGGAATCTCCTGGGGCACGTCTGATCTTTTTCTCGATTCGATTTCATACGTAGGAACACGCACAGAGAACACTGATTTCCCCAGCACGAAAATCAATAATACCGCTCACCTGGGTCTGTCCGGATTCGCCACATTTTTTGGCGATCCGATGGCCCCAGGCGATGGCAAATTTGCTACCTTCTGGTTTACCGTGAGCTCTACAGCGGCCGATCAGATTATCGAGATCGACTCAGCGTTTGTTCCCCCGGCCGGACCGTTTATTCTTGTTTTAACAGAAAACACCAAAACGATTTTTCCGGAGTATGTGATGGGAACGGTTACTATTGGAAATCCATCCGCTAACACTCCCCCGGTTCTAAATTCTATCGGACCGAAATTTGTCGATGAGGGTCAGAATTTGAATTTCGCGGTGTCCGCTACGGACCCCGAGGGTGACTCTCTTATTTTCACCGCCCTAAATATACCCACGAATTCGTCCTTTGTTGACAATGGTGACAACACTGCAACATTCGATTTCACGCCGGATTTTACGCAATCGGGTGTTTACAATGTTACCTTCCTGGTCTCAGATGGTGAATTCGGCGACACAGAAATTGTCGCAATTACCGTAAACGACGTTAACCAGTCGCCAAGCTTTACCGGAAACGCGAACAACACCTCACAGACAATAAACGAAGGAGACGGACTCGCCTCTCTCGAAGCCACAGACCCGGAAGGGGCGGCGCTGACCTATTCC
>JACZUZ010000256.1 GCA_022572905.1 Candidatus Zixiibacteriota bacterium
GAATATTGCGTTCAAGAGCGGAGTTGATATGAATCCCCACTTCTTCAACATCAAAAGGCTTCTTTATAAACTCACACGCCCCGAGTCTCACCGATTTGACAACCATCTCGGTTTCGGCGTGACCGGAGAGCATCAGAACATCCGGACGACTTTCGACTTTGTTTAATTTCTCCAGCACTTCCAACCCGCTCATACCGGGCATTTTGATATCCAGCAAAATCAAATCGGGCGACTCGGTTGTCACCATCTGAATTCCCTCGATTCCATCACGGGCGGATTTGAATTCAAAATTATCCGAGAGACCCTGATTCAGAAGCCAGCATACGTTCGGATCATCGTCGATTACGAGAACTTTGCTTTTTTTCTTTGATTTACTGGAAGAAACACCGGCCATAGTAAGAACACTCCTTTGATCTTTTACTTGATCTGTTTGAGCGATAGATGGAGCCTTAAGTCGCACTGGCTCCACCCGTCACAATTCCCTCTTGTGAAAGAGGTGACACGAAGACTACAACTTCGTATTAGACCCGCCTGTCCTGAAATAGATTGCGTTCTATTTTGGTTATCGGTCGTGTCGCGTAATTATTTACGCAATACTCTGCGAATTAGGCTGGAATGTTCGATAAATGAGACCGAAATTGCAAGTGTGCAAAACAGAAGAGACTGGGAATTTCGTTATGAAACAGTTGGGAGTTTTTCTTGGAATGCATAGGATGGTGTCCGGTAGCGGGATTGTCGGTGAAGCGATCTTCAATCGCCACTCGGGCGCAGATTATGTGTTTGACAGAGCCAGTGGTGGTTCTCATATTACTCTTAACGACGGCCACAAGGAGGGCAGTATGTATAAATATAAGAATTTTCTCTGGGTCTCTCTCCTGTCTCTTTGCCTCTTACAATGCTCCCAATCAACGGGACCGGAAACGGACGATCCGCCTCCCCTGCGAACGCCAGCGCAATTGACCACTGCTGAAAAGAATCTGGTTGAGTCATGCAATGAGTTCGGGTTCAAGCTATTCCGCGAAATAGTCGAGAATACTCATCCGGATTCCAATATTTTCATTTCGCCTCTTTCTGTGTCGTATGCTCTGGCAATGCTCTACAACGGCGCCGACGGCGAGACACGGCAGGAAATAGCCAGCGTTCTGGAGTTATCAGGATTCACAATCGACGAAGTTAACCTCGCGTACAGGAATCTAGCTCAGATCCTGATAAACGCGGATCCCGATGTGGATTTCACCATCGCCAATTCACTCTGGTACCGTACGGGTGTGCCAGTCTTGGCTTCCTATAAAGATATTATGCGTGAGTTTTTTTCATCTCGAGTTGAGGAGCTTGATTTCAGCGCTTCCTGGGCGGCGGACACTATCAATAGCTGGGTAGATGAGAATACGAATGGCAAGATAGATAAGATACTTGACCCGCCAATTCCCGAGAACATTGTCATGTTGCTGCTCAACGCCATTTACTTCAAGGCCTCGTGGACTTTCCCCTTCGATGAAGTTGAAACCTATACTTCAACTTTCTATCTGGAGACAGGTGGACAGGAAGCATGCCAGATGATGTTCAAAGACACAGACTCTGAGAGAAAGGAGTTAGGCCTGCAAGATATCCCTCTATTGTTCTATCAGGATGGAAAGATTAAGGCGGCGAGCCTGCCTTATGGCAAGGAAGGATTCAGGATGGTTTTGTTGTTACCGAATCCGGAAATCGCCTTCGATTCTCTTGCGGCTCTCTTTACAAGAGAGAATTGGCGAAACTGGAACGAAGGACTTTCGTCTGTTAGATTCAAACTCGGAATGCCAAAGTTCAAGTTTGAGTACGAAACTGGGTTGAAAAGAGTCTTATCGATTCTGGGCATAAACAAGGCTTTTGACGCTACTACAAGCGCCGATTTCAGCAATTTATTGAGCAATGGTGGCGTTAGTGTGGGCTCTGTGCGACATAAGACGTTCGTTCAGGTCGACGAAAAAGGAACTGAGGCGGCCGCAGTGACTGTAATAGATTTTCTAACTTCTGAACCTCCGGCCATTGTAGCAAACAGGCCTTTTCTCTTCTTTATTGAAGAGGAGCGATCCGGCGCGATAATATTCATGGGAAAACTCGCCAACCCGGTCTGGGATGAGTGATACCGCAGGTTTTATTTTTGCAGTTTTATTTTTGCATTGGAAAATAAAGCGTGAAGGTCGTCCCTTTGCCCTCTTCGGAATCGACGCTTACTGTACCGTTGTGGGCTGACATAACTCTTTCGACAACCGCCAGCCCCAATCCCGAGCCGCTTTCTTTGGTAGTGTAATATCTGCCGAAAACACTGGAGAGCTTTTCCGGGGAAATTCCTGTTCCTGTATCGGTAACCGATATCGCGAGAAAGTCCGAGGACTTGTAATCGGGCCGCGCTATTTTGCCGGTGATTGTCAGCTCTCCCCCATCCGGCATTGCGTCAATGGCATTGCTGATGAGATTTATCATCGCCTCGAAAATCTGATTCTTATTTACAATCAATTCCCAGTTGTCCTCCGAAAAACTCAAACGGGAAGTGATCTTACCCTTTTCCAGATCTTGCGAAAGCAATTCCAATCCGCGCATGACAAGAGTGCGCAGGTCGATCTTTTCGGCCTCATATTTGTTCGGCTTAGAAAAATCCACCAATTCGCTTACAAGATCATTAAGTCGCAAAATTTCCGCTTTCACAAGAGCGAGAATATCTGCGGTGTCTTCGCCCTTTTCAATTCGCTTGCCCAGAAGCCCAAGTGAGCCCTGGATGGCCGTAAGTGGTTTACGTATATCATGTGAGATTTCGGAAATCATATTGCCCATCGTGATTAAGCGCGAAGCGTTCAAAAGGGCCTTTTCTTTTTCATACATAATCGCGGCCTGCGAAACGATAATATCCGTTAACGATTTTTCATGCTGATTGTAGTCATCTAGATAACTGGCGCCCGCGCAGAATATGTGCAAGACAACACCGTCGCGAATAACCGGAGACACCATGAATGCGTCGCCATCAAGTTTCGGAAAACCGATTTTACCCAGCGCGCTCCTAACAAATTCTCTCAATTCCGCTCGATCAGATTTGTCGAGATCGCTTGGTTTCACGTTTTCAATCAAAGGATTTCCAACTACAGTTCCCCTTATAATAATTTCGCCTGTTTCGTTATATTCGAACTCCCGCCCCTCGACACCGTTCGGTGTCATGGTTTCCGCTTCCTGGTCGTAGTTTAACCATAGTGCATATTCTATCGGAATTAATTCGCGGAGTGTTTCAAACACTAGTGTTCGCATCTCATTATGCGACTCAACATTTGGCATTTGCTTGGAAAGCATATGAATCGCCTGGAATTCGGCCAATTGCCGCGTTTTCTCTTCGAATTGTCGGGAGTCTTCTATGACAACAGCGGCTTGTGAGGCAAAAGTTATCAGCAACGGGAGGTCATCATTGATGAAAACTCCTCCGTCTTTTTTGTTTGCGAGATTAACAACACCAAGAACTCTGGAGCCTATTTTCAAGGGCACACAAATAAGCGAGGCGCCGCCATAACGTTCATGACTTCGGCGTTTGAAACGCGGATCTTTTTCCACGTTTTCGATCAAGAGTGGCTCTGCGGTACGGGCCACATAACCTGAGATGGATTCTCCCATATCCTGGCGAACCCGGTGAACAATGTCAGTGTCAAATCCTCGGGCGGCCGCCACAGTCAAATATTTGCCTGACGAATCGATGAGCATGACCGAGGCTACTTGCGCTCCGGTAACGTTCATCGCCAACCGCAGGATATTATCAAGAAGCACACTGGTATCACTTGTGGAGGAAAGTGTGCGGCCAGCTTCGTATAGCGCTTTTAGCTCTAATAGACGGCGATCCGCGTCTGGGGTAAGGGCGTTTGCCTGTGCGGTCATGGTGGTATTTGAAGCTCTCAGGTTATGAATTTTCGGAGGTACACCAGTACAATCCGGAGAAGGGCGCTCGCCCTATCGTCTCATGAGAGATATATCGGCGCTTCCCTCTGAAACAATTACTGGAGCAAAATTCAATTTTGAGAAGGAGAGGTTATGAAAGGAACTCTGATTTGAGCTTCAAAAAATCGCCAATCAGATAATGCGATCCGGTAATTAGGATTATATCTCCCCTTTCAGAGCGCCTGAGAGCAGATCTGACGGCAGATTTTGGTTTGGAGAA
>JACZUZ010000257.1 GCA_022572905.1 Candidatus Zixiibacteriota bacterium
CGCTGGTTAACGAACCAGAATCGAATCGAGTCGATAAATCGTGCGATAGGCCTGACGGCGATTCTCGTCCATTTCCGCGCGCAGGGCGGGTGACATGTCACTCTTGTCGATCCGGTAGAGGAGCATTGCCTCGACTTTGGCCATGAAGCTGGTGTCTTTCGGATGAATCGGGCTGGTTATTTCATACAACGCCGGAAGGGTTCGGGCCAGAGTCGGCCCGAGGGCGGATTCTCTGAATTCCTGGAAATATCTGTCGGGCATGGGGATAAGGAAAGTCAAAAAGACCAGAAGGCTCAGCGCCACCCATCCGCGCAATACGCCGACTAGCGCCCCGCCGAGGCGGTCGCGACGACCCATAGCCTGCAGATTCGCGATTTTATAGAATACTAGTCCAAGGAGCTTAAAGAGGGCATAGGCCGTAGCCATGAGCAAAATGAATGAAATAAAGGCGGAAGCCATTGTTGAGCCACCCAGTTCTTCGTGAACTTTGATTGCGATTTGATCGATATAGCGGATCGAGAAAATCAGCGCGGCTATGAAGGTGAAAAAGGCCATCAATTCCCGCACCAGGCCCTTTTTTGAGCCCACCACGACCATGGCGATTAATACCGCCAGAAGAACGGCATCCACCCAATTCATTGTGATCATGCTTTTCCCTCTCTCATAAATTCGGTCCGGCCCGCCTTTTTCCCTTCAGCCCCACTCTAATTTAGCGTTACCGCGCTGTTGAGTCTTTTCTCTTTTGCGCGTGCCGCTCTTGCTGAAGGAATGGGCGAGCTAACCGGACGCAACCTATTTCGTTTTAATACTTAGGGCAAGAAAAAGTCGCGAGGGGGCCCATTCCATGGGTGGGTACTAACCTTTGGAAAGTGTGGCCCGGACGTTCGTCCGGGTTTCTATCGAGAATATTCTACTGTCTTAATTACGTAGGCTGAAGAGGCGGATTTGAAATTCGGCCACCAAACGGGCGATTTGATAGCGGATAGATTAACTATATATTGGAATGAGTCTACATAGTCTTGAATAATTAAATGCAGAGGAAGAACTAATTATGAAGGTATGGCAAATAGCGGCTGGCGAAGTGGGGCGATATTATGAAGAACTATTCATCGAACATGATGTCATGTTTATGGGTCCCGGCGAACACGGCAAGTTCGATGATCAGCTCTATCAGAAAAAGGTTGAGCTGAAGCAATTGACTAATCATAAGAAAAACCAAATAGGAAGCTTTGTTAACGCACCCGTCTCAGGTGACATAGTGCTTCTTAGAAAAGGCTATTACATCGATTCTATAGGAGTTGTTCCTGACGAGGGATATCACTGGTCCAAAAGTCTTGATGACGTTTATGGGTGGGACCTCCAACATACGCGTCGCATAATTTGGCAGGAGGATTTAAGGACGGATTTGTGTAAGATACAAGAAAAGGGAAAGAACCCTCTTTTTGGAGACAGAAAACAGATTCCGACGTTCACGGCCGTTGAAGATCAAAAAATTTTGGAGCCACTAACAAAATTATTCGACAAAGTTAAAACTAGGGAGCTTAAAAGCTTCAAATTCACTACTCCTGAACCTCTTAGTATGGAAATGTTCGGTGAGGAATTATTTGCCAGGGGACTTTCCAATGAATCAGTTGATAAGGTCGTCAATTCTATTCTGCGTCAGCGTCGTCTAGGTAAGTGGTATTCAAAAAACTGTGAAGATAAGATTCGCCCCACTGAGCACGAAGTTGTGGGACACATGGTCTTGCCTCTTATGTTGGCATTGGGCTGGTCAGAGCAACTTTTGGCTGTCGAATGGAACAAAGTTGATTTGGCAGGGTTCAGTGAGACACCTACAGAAAGAGAAAAATGTATTCTTATTTGTGAAGCTAAGCGATTATCGCACGGCTTGCAATCCGCTTTCGGACAAGCTCAGGGATATTTTGAAAAATTAGGACTCAAGAACTGCAAGAAGATACTTGTCACTGATGGGATGAAATTATACGTTTATGAAATGCGAAATCGTGAGTGGTCTGATACTCCATGCGGCTACTTTAATGTCGAGAAAATCAGAACAAATCATATCGCACCGAAAAACACAAATGCGATTGATACTTTATTAGCATTAACTCCGGGGCGTATTGCGAATGACATGCCCCGCTAGCGCCGGTTAGCAAATCCCCTCTGGGGCGGGTTTCTGTTCGGGGTCGGTCAAGTTAAACGAGCGCTTCTCTAGCGATCTTGTTGACCAGTTTGCCGTCGGCCTTGCCCTTGAACTTAGGCATAATCTCTTTCATCAAAAGCCCAATTTTCGCCGGTGAGTCAATGCCATGTTCCTCAATGGCGCGCTTTATCACCACTCGGATTTCATCCTCCGACATCTGCTCGGGCAAGTAGCTCTCAATTATTTTTAGCTCACTTTTTTCCTGCGCCACAAGATCATCGCGCCCGCCAGAGGTAAATGCTTCGATTGATTCGCGGCGTTTCTTGGCGGCGGAGCTAAGGATCGTGATTACATCTTCGTCCTTGATGTCTTCGCCGCGCGTACCTTTGGCGATCTGCGCGTTCTTGAGATCGGACTTAACGCCGCGCAAAACGGTTGTGGTCAGTTTGTCGCGGGCCTTGATTGCGACGATGAGGTCAGCGTCGATTCTTTTAGAAAGTGTCTTTGCAAGTGACATTTTAGATTCTTGGTTGATCTATAACGAAAGCATGTTAAGAAAGCCTATAATGAAAGCGACCCGCATCTTTTGCAAGAAACGGGTCGCATCTATTTTATCTCTGTCGTTCGCTAACTATTATATTCGCAAAAAGGGCGAATGACATTTTAGCCCTCAATCATCGCGGGTCATCAGCATAATGCGACGGTGCCTGCGACGAGCGGCGTTGAGCTTGCGCTTTTTACGCTCGGATGGTTTTTCAAAGCGCATGTTTTTCTTGAAGTCGGAGATAATTCCGATCTTTTCGCAAAACTTGTTGAATCGTCTGAGGGCCCGTTCGAATGACTCATCGTCGCGAACCCTAACTCCTGCTAATTTAATTAGTAATCAACTCCCTTCAAAACTGGCCAATGTCTCAAAATCGCAATTTCCCAAAGATTTCCGATTATTGGTCCAGGCAGACAAAAAAATTATTCAGTTTTCTAACTAGCCCCTTGGCATAGCCCAAAGGCATGCTCTAGAATTATATCGGATTACGGAGGAATGTCAACAGAGTTCTTGGGGTCGTAGCTTGTCACTCGTCGATCCGCTTTGAGATCAATTCGGCGGCCTCAGTTGAGGAGCTGAACAAATGGACATGAAGATGGAAGACAATCTGGCCGGATTTGGCTCCATTATTGATCTGCAGGGAGTAATTGTCCTCAATCTTCAATGCAGAGGCGATTTTCTGTATGGCCCGAGTCAGCCCCGGCATGACGTCCGGGCTGGTCTTCTGGAAGCTGTGCGAGTGATCGCGCGGGCAGATCAGGAGATGGACATTCGCCTTGGGGTTGATATCTCGAAAGGCCACGAAACCGTCGTCCTCGTAGACAAACTTGCCCGGAATCTCTCCGGCGATGATTTTGCAGAACAGGCAGTCTTGCATTTCCCTGATTTTCCCTTTTTGTTTCCAGCGGATACGATAGGCCATTCGCCAAGTTTAGCCGTTCACCAAAATAGTCTTGTTAGCGGATATAGGCAACCGTTCGATAAGATTGGACGGGCAGATGTGACTTCGACGAGTCTTACGACTGGCTCAGCCGAGACGGACATCTGCCGCGCAAGCAAGAAGTACCGTGTCCGACCCAGCTAGATCCTTCGCCAAGCCTCAGGATGACATTTCCGTAGACGGCTACACTTGTAATCGCGTTTTGTCATACTGAGCGCCAGCGAAGTATCTGGCAGAGATCACGGCTCTTGATTAATTTAAAGGACGACGCTCTACCCGGCAATACCCTTCGCCAAGCCTTAGGATTGACGTACACACAGCAAGCTACGGGGCGCTGATGTAAGAGATGTCATTCCTAAGGGCAGACAGGCGCGGGGCCATCGGCGAAAATATAATTGATCAGATAAACCGCGTCGCCAATATTGACAACCCTGGACCCATCCGGATCCATTTCTTCAGGGCAGTCATTGCCCGGTCCGGATAAGTACAACCAACGCACAATATGAATGGCG
>JACZUZ010000258.1 GCA_022572905.1 Candidatus Zixiibacteriota bacterium
AGAAGTTTAATTTTAGTAGACTTTATTTTTACATTAAATGAAAATGGTAAAGAGTTCACTGAAAACATAACGAATTTGGTTCTAGAAAACTTGGAGGGAGGGGTTTTTCCTAATTCAGGTTTATACAACAAATCCCAAGTAGTAGAAATTGTAGTATCCCCGCACTTTTCAAATGTTGAAAGTTTCGGAGCATACTTTATTAAAGTTGGTGAAACAACCCAAAGGACAGATGGAATTTCTCTTGAAAATAATGGAATTTATACTGGTGTTGAAACTATTGGGAGCTGGATTTTACCATCAGAAGGAGGAGAATATAGTTTGCGCTTAACCGCTTTTAGAGATGACGGAAAAAGCGTTGTAACTGCCTTTAATATTTATATAGATGAAACACTGAAAGATGGATGGCCAATAAAAATTCCAGTCACGGAAAATAACCCAGATTCGGATTACCGAGATGGAGAATTAAAACCAGTAGTAGAAGACATAGACAATGACGGGCTGGGTGACTCTTGCTATGTTCCGTCGTATCTTTCGCCGCTAGTTGTTACTGTTAGAGAAGAGTTTCCGGTTGGAGATCTTTCCGGTCCGGCGTTTTTCGCAGTTGGGCCGCCGATAAATATATTCATAACAGACCCGGATGGGCTAGTGATTGGAGCCGACTCGCTCGGGAATATCACTAATACAATTGGATCGGGCGCCAGTTACTCTTCTCTGACCGAAAATGATTCAATTCACATTGATAGTATCAAGAATGGTAATTACCTAATTGAAATTATTCCTATTGTTGGCGCGGACCCAAACAAGATCTATACGGCGGCGATTCGCGTAGATGGCACAGTTGAAAACAGAACACCAGTTCAAGGCGTTCCTGCTGAAGGTACCCGAGACACTCTCAATTCAGAAACACCGGTTAATATTCTTGGAGACGCCGACGGAAGCGGCGATGTGAACATTGGCGACGCTTCGTTTCTTGTGAGATTCATTTTTCAGGACGGAGACTTTCCAATACCGCTCTTCGCAGGTGACGCTAATTGTTCCGGAGGCGGGAGTGTCGCTGATGTAAACATTGGTGACGCTTCATTTCTTGTGAGATTCATTTTCCAGGGCGGTGACGGACCGGGTTGCCCGCCAATACCGCAACAGGGACCCGCGCCGCTAAAGATGCAATTTGAACCAGTAGAGAGTCAGCCTGCGGCGCCTGCTCCTAAAGTCGCCGGAGGTAGAATGAAATCCTAGCGGTCTTTTAGTTCTTCGCGGGCGATGACAATGCGTTGGATTTCCGACGTGCCTTCAAATATCTCCGTCACGCGCACGTCGCGATAAATGCGCTCGACTTCATACTCGGCGGTGTAACCGTATCCACCCAGAATTTGCATAGCCATATGCGCCACGCTCGTGGCCGCTTCGGTTGCAAACAACTTAGCCATTGACGCTTCTTTTATGACGCGTTCGCCTCGATCTTTTTTCCAGGCGGCGTGATGGATCATCAATCGCGCGGCGTGCAATTTTGTGGCCATATCCGCGAGTTTGGCCTGTGTTAGCTGAAATGCGGAGAGGGGCTTGCCGAATTGTTTGCGCTCCTGCGAATATTGAAGCGCTATTTCATAGGCCCGGCGGGCCATTCCCAGCGCCTGCGCAGCGACTGACACACGACCTGAATTTAGCGTTTCCATCGCGATATTAAACCCTCGATTTACCTCGCCGATTACATTCGCGGAGGGAACCTTGACGTTAGCGAAAGAAATTTCATTTGTTGGTGACGCTTTGAATCCCATTTTCTTTTCGTTCTTGCCGACAGTGAAACCTTCGAATTGAGCGTCTACCATCAGCGCCGTGATGCCTTTTGCTCCGGCGTCTTTATCGGTTCTGACAAAAACAATAAGCCAGTCGGCGATTGAGCCGTCGGTTACCCAAAGTTTCGTGCCGTTTACCAGATAATGATCACCTTTGTCTTCGGCGAAGCAAGTCAGCGAGGCGGCGTCGGTGCCCGAACCGGCTTCCGAAAGAGAGTAGGCGCCGAGTTTTTCTCCTGAGCAAATGGAAGGGAGGTAAGTCTTCTTTTGCTCTTCGGTTCCAAAATTCAAAAGCGGATAAGCGAAGAGGGAATTACTCAAACCGACAACAGAGGCATGCGAACTGCATCCGGCGGCGATTTCTTCCATCGCGATGACATAACACAAATGATCAAGCCCCGAACCGCCGTATTCCTCGGGAACAAAAATTCCCAAGAGGCCAAGTTGGCCCATTTCACTGATCAGATCACGATCAAGCTCTCCGCTTTCATCGAATTCAATAGCCCTCGGCGCTAGTTTCTTCTGCGAAAACTCCCGCGCGACTTCCTGAATCATCAGGTTTTCTTCTGAGTACGTAAAATCCATTGGTGATTATCGACGACGTGACTGGATTATCCAAACGACCGGTCAGTCGAAACATCTCCAATACAAGGGACGATGTCAACCGCGTGTTTTTAGCTTTGAATAGGGCTTCGAATTGCGGGGAAGTTTATGTCAGGGAAGCCTATTTGAGCAGGAGAGCCTTCTTGTTAATTTTCGTTTCACCCGACTGTAGCTGATAGAAATAAATTCCGCTGGCGTGGCGGGATGCATCCCATTGAACCGAATAAGCGCCGGCCGATTTGATTTCGTCGACCAGTGTGGCGACTTTCTGCCCGAGGATGTTGTAGACGGTTAAGGTAATGTGGGATCGAGCAGGTGTCGAGAAATGAATCTCGGTGGAGGGATTGAAAGGATTCGGGAAATTTTGCGCAAGCGAAAACACACGGGGAAGCGCCGCCTCTGAGTCTTCGGAAACATCTGTTTGAATATCTCCCAGAAGCGCGGCAAAGAGCGCTTGCGCCTGTTGTGGCTCCATCTCCCACGGCTCCATGAAAAACGTGTAGGCGGTGTGTGTTTCCGGAGTGTATTTGATTCCAACAGGCAAACCATGCAGTTGCGACACCGTATCCCGCCCACTCCGGTATGTGTATAGTACCTCGGTGTTGTCCGGCCTCGGGAACATGACTCCTTTGAACGGAAGCGGACCTTCGTTGAAGCTAGAAACAGAGAAAATAGAAGGAGCATAAAAATTCGAATGATGGTAATCGATAGTCGGAAATTCCGAACTCTGTTCCGGATCGGCGCCGATGGGATTGAAGTAGAGATACAGGGAGTCAGATTCGTAAACAGGATCATGGCTCGCCGGAGAAATCAGGAGGGAAGAATCGAGCCCAAAAATTTCGCTCGCAATAGATCGCCTTGAGTACCCCACGCGAGTCAATCCCGGAGTTCGTAACTCGTTCCTTGAATCCCATCCGCTCCCCACAAAAATAATTGTACCATTGGATCGGATATAGTGTTGTATCCATGGATGGATTCCGCTTCTCAATTCCCAATGCAAACCGATCAACTCATATCTTGCTGTCACATCTAACAATATTGTCTGGTAGTTTCCCATTCGTGTAAAATCAGGGGGCCACCCCGTGCTTAGAAACGACGGTACTTGCAGGACGAAATCCGGCGAAAACTGATCGAATTGGCTGGCGTAGAAAGAATATACTGAATCCGGGTAAAAGTTCTTCACCGGGCGATTAGAAGTACTATCGTACAGTACGATGGCGAGAGGCTTGCGAACAGTCGGATAAGTGTAGGCGGAAAACATCCCAGTAGGGGCGGATTCGTTCCCTGCGGAATCCACTGCAGTTATTCGAAAGTAGTAAATCGCGGCGCTGTCAATCATTTCAGCGTAAGTTGCGTTTTCGGCCGAGTTGACTGAGTGTGGAGTCAGCTTCACCGCACACAAGTATGGTATTCCGCCGGTAGAGTCGATCAAAGAGTCGCAAATGACTTCGGCAAGCCTCGATTCGCAAGGATCAATGGATCGATAGATTCCTGACGTGGTAAAATATTGCGCGTATCTGGCGGTGTCATGTCGATAAATGTTGTAATACTCGATATCTGATTCCGCTGATGCCCAGGTGAATCGTATTTCCGGCCCGGAGACAATATACCTGTTTGCGAGTTGATCTTCGTTCTTGGTATTGGCGACCAGCAGATCGACGTCGTGTGTGTCGATCAACTCACGACATTCACTCAGATGATGTCCCCGCGTGACGCTGGACTG
>JACZUZ010000259.1 GCA_022572905.1 Candidatus Zixiibacteriota bacterium
TTTATTTTATGGCTCAAGGCGCTAGTCTCCCTCAGGCGCTTGAAGTGTGGATTGACTCATTTTCAGTCGATAGCTCATCTGAAGAATTTATCACAGGGTGGCTTGAAGCAGAAAACGCCATTGATCTCTATGAAAAAGCGCGCATTCCGTCATTGAGTTTGATTCCAATGCCCGTGACGGCAACCTGGAGTTACCGAACCAAAGAGACGACAATTAATGGCGTCCGAATAAGGCGCCACTACCCGCAATTGGCGGAAAGCGGCTTTCATGATCCCGATTTGCGGGACATAGATAGTAGTTTTCTGTATTCGTTTTCATCAATGCCAAACTGGATGATCCCGCCTCCGCTAATCGACACCCCCGCTGTTAGCGCCGACTCTCTGCTGGAATTCGACAAAAACTGGTTGTCGGTTAGATGGATTCAAAATAGATTCGCTCCCCCGAATTATAAAGGTTTGTTGTTGAGTGTTAGCGCCTGGTTGGCGACCAGAGACAAACATACGCGTCACATAAATTCTGCGTCTGTTGGTTATGGCATTTATGATGATCTTGTGCTTCTCAAGAATGTGTCGATTGAATTGTCGGTAACGTCTTCATGGCGGGATGATCCCAAAACTTTACTGGCGCTAACCGGCGGATTTGGAGTGGCGATCCCAATTCAAAAATTATTCAAGGCCCTTAGATTCGAATCTGGAATTGTCATGGATCGAAATTTTGATCCAACAGATTATGGCGCCGTATTTGGGGTTGGACTTGACACTTATGTATATCCGTTGAAATTTACTAATGCCGGAATCACCTGGCGGATTATGTATAAATGGTATCGTCTGGATAGTCCGATTCGCGGACTGAATATGAGCGCGGTTCTGCAATAGCATTTATCTGATTTGATTTTCTAATGTTCAATCTTAGAGTTTTAGCTTGGATATTTCTGGTGATTGTCGCAATCGCCAATCTTTACGGTATTGATGCGCTGTGGGGCATTAATTACTTCAAATTTCTTTCTCCTGTTTGGATGTATCTGGCGCTAGGTCTGAGCGCTTTGATTCTTATGCCCTCTGTTGAAAAGAAATTGTCTACCTATCTCGCAAATTTTGGCGCGTCATTTGAATCATCACGAAAATCAAAGGTATTTGCGTTTGTCGGGTTATTTACGGTATTGCCTGTTACATTATATCTTTTTTCTCCCGGCACGGCTTTTCTCGGTGACGGCGCATTGCGCATGACAGAGATTAATAATGGTGTCTTCGTACTCAAAACAGAGTTTTTGGATTTCTTGATACATGCAATTTTGTTTGATCTTCTTGCTGACAGTATGGGATTGCAGATCCACAACATCTATCACGCGGTCAGCGCAGTGTGTGGGCCGGTATTTGTGATAGGCGTCTATCGCCTCGCCAGGTATTTGAACCCGAAGGGATATTTTAGATTTGTGATAGTCTTGCTATCCGGTGGACTGACGGTTCTGTTCTTTGGATATATTGAAAGCTATTCGATAATAGCGGCAACGCTTCCATACCTGTACTTGTCCGGATTAAAAACTGTAAACGGGGAGAGTCACATCTGGATATTTGTAGCGCTTTTTATTGTGTCGGTTCTTGTACACTCTGTGACGCTGATTCTGTTCTTTCCGGTTTTGGCTCTGGCGTTATATACCGGCGTTGGCGACCTTAAGCTAAGGCGGTTTTCACATATTTTCTTCGCTGTTTTTGCTCTTGGAATTATCTCGGTTTACTTGCTCGGAGCGTTCGCATTCCCCGAACTCAAGAGATTCCTGCTTCCGTTTTCTCCCGCCCCGGGCAACACGCAGGAACTTCTATCAATCAGGCGACTTGTTGAAATGTTTAACTGGTTAATGTTTGGTTGCGCTCCGGCGTTGTTCCTTTTTGCGGCTATGCTTAGATCGGGATACAAAGCCACTGGAAAATCGCTAAGGCGATGCATTTACGCGCTCTGGGTTATTGTTCCGGCTCTGGTGTTCATGATATTCTTCGCTCCCCAGCTTGGCGCTCCGCGCGACTGGGACCTTTTCTGCCTACCGGCTTTTCTTTTGATTCCTTCAGCTCTTACTCTTTATCGTGAGCGATGTAAGGAGATAATTCCATCCGGCGTTATATCTGTATCGACTTTAGCTATGGCGTTGTCTTTATCTTTTGTTGCTGTGAATGACTCAGTTGTTCTCTCAACGAATCGCTTCGCAGAGATCCTTGAAGTTTCAAAATTCAAGAACCAGTATATGGAATACGCGCTGTTGTATAATGAAACCGAAAGTTTTCCTGAGGTCAGGCATAGAGCTTTCGAATTCGCCGAATTAGTATGGGCGCAACCTCCGTATACGCTCAAGGATTCGCTTTGGATAATGAATGAACTCGGGTCACTTTACTTGAAGAGAGGCGATCAACCGAATGCGAGGAAGTTTGCGAAACTGCTTATCGATACAGACAAGAGTGATCCGAGGAGTTATATGCTTTTGAAAGACTATTATCTTCGCTATGGAACTCGTGCGGATTTGATTTCAGTGGCGAATGCGATGTCGGAACATCTGGAGGACAACGCGATTAACCTAATGAACGCAGGAATTCTCTTTTCTGAGTTGAATCTACTCAAAGAGGGAGAGGCGCTTATCACGCAGGCATTTGAACGCGACAGTCTTAACCCGATAATTATTCGCAACTACGCGATCATTAATCTCCATACCGCCAATTACACCAGAATAATTAACCTTCTAAATCGAATAACAGGTGATGACGCGAAAGATTTCTCCGTTCAATTCAACCTCGCTTTTTCCTACCACGAAACTGGTCAGGACAGTCTGGCCATTCTGAGCCTGCGAAAAGCGCTTGCTGTGGCCAGGATTTCCGATCAGTTCCAAATGGTGGCCGATCTTCAAAAACGCATTATTTCTCAGAAATAAGGAAAATTACGGTTCAACAGATTTGGAGTTGCCAGTTCTCAATCGGAAATGTATCTTTGTGGCCGACAGTGAATTGGTGAATTCTCTCAATTCCCACAAGATATTTTCCGAATGAACCAGGACCATCAGGACAACGACTCAACCCGGACTCATGTAATCCTCACCAAGGGGACAAAGGTTGACCATTACAACATCCTTGAGCGAATCGGCGCCGGGGGAATGGGCGAGGTTTATCTGGCTCTTGACACCAATCTCAATCGACGTGTCGCATTGAAATTTATGTCTGCGGTTCACGCCACCGACAACGATCTGCGCACACGTTTCACCCGCGAGGCGCAGGCTTCTGCCGCGCTGAGTCACCCGAATATCGTTCATGTCTATGAAGTATCCGAGTTCATGGGGCGGCCGTATTTTGCTATGGAGCATATTGAGGGCAAGTCGCTTTATCACTACTCCCACGATGATCCCCAACCAATTTCTCGAATTCTGGAAATCGCTATCGGCATCTGCGAGGGACTCAGCAAGGCCCATCAAATGGGCATCGTTCATCGCGATATTAAAAGCGCAAATATTATTCTCGATAGCGATGGCCATCCGAAAATCCTCGATTTCGGCCTGGCGACCCTGAAAGGAAGTAGCAAGATCACCAAGGTCGGATCGACCATCGGCACTGCGGCCTATATGTCTCCTGAGCAAGCTGACGGAAAAGAAGTCGATCATCGTTCGGACTTGTTCTCATTTGGCGTAGTGCTTTATGAACTCATCGCCGGAAGAACGCCATTCAAGCGCGACAGCGAACCCGCCATGCTCAAGGCGATTGTTAGCGATGCTCCCGAACCGGTGGCTCGTTTCAAATCCGGTGTTCCGGATGGACTGCAGGGGATAATTGACAAAGCTCTCGAAAAAGACGTGCGCATGCGCTATCAAAGCGCGGCTGATATGCTCGCGGATTTGCTTCGTGAAAAGAGAATGATGGATTCCGGGGTGTCGTCGCCTTCGCGAATTGGCTCCGGTGTTGGCCGCGGGCAAACATCGCCTGTGCGCAGGCTGGCCATTTCGGGTGGTGTGATTGCCGTTCTGGTCGTTGTCGCGCTGGTCTTGAAACCCTGGAAATTTGAGATCACTCCCACCGATGAAGCGCAGGCCACTGAAAACCGAATGGCGGTAATGTATTTTGATAACTTAATCGACCCCGCC
>JACZUZ010000260.1 GCA_022572905.1 Candidatus Zixiibacteriota bacterium
TCTCTGGCATTCAAAAATGGAGTTCTGAGCTCGAACTTACGTTGAATAGTGAGCTTCCCGCCAATAACATTGAACGTCACGCCGCAAATTCCAACTACATTTTCGAAAATAGTGTCCCCTGGAAGGGCTTCTGTTTCCCAGCCTTCCGGTAAAGCAAAATTCAACGCTTCAGTTTTATCAAACGCGTATCTAAAAAGGATAATTGATTCTCGCTTCTCGGACTCGAACGGATTCGATGATTCGCTCATATACTCAATTGGCCGCAAGAAAATTCGGCTGCCTACCATTTGAAGCGGCGATTCGAAACTAACTTTGCTGGTAACGAGCAATGGTTTACTCACACTATCAACGTTTTCTGTCATGATTGAATCAAATTCGGCGTTGGAGAATAAGTCTTCTAATCTCTCTTCCAGTGATTCGTAAGTCACCTCCACAGATTCTTCGTTTTGGTAGAGGCGAACACGACGAGCCGGATGGCCGATTAGTCTTTCCGAGCAAGTCCCGCTTACGAGCAGATCGTCATCGACATCTAGAGAAATCAATCGGTTTATCTTGTTGGATTTAGAACTGGAAAATTTCGTCGAATAGAATTGTTGGCCGATAGTTCCGCCGACAAGAGCGCTAATGCCTTCGGTATACCATGGAATCTGATTCGATGGCAAATACATATCTCCCGGCGAATAGAATTTGAATTCGAGTCCGTCCGCCACTCCAACAAGATTTCGATCAAACTGCCAGTATTTGGCTTCAGCCACAAGTAAATTTTCATCGCGGTCAACTACGTACGCGAGTTGGGCGTCAATTCCAAGCTCTCTCAATATTCCACAGAAGATATAATTTAGTTGCCCGCGACTGGCATATCCTTTTTTCATTGCGGCATCTGCGTTCTTGATCTTCTTTATTTTCTTTTCAAATGTTTCATAGGTAGTGTTTCGAAAAGTACTTTGCACCCAATCGTAGGCTTCCTGAATCTTTTCCTCATTGGTCTTCAGGCGCTTCAATCTATCTATCAGTTCTTTATATCGTTTGGCCTTTCCAAAAAATTCCTCCAACCATTCGGGAATTTCGTTTATTTGATCTACCCAGTAACTTCCGGATGTTCCGGCGGCGCCGTAATAGCAACGCAATTGCGCCTGGCGAGCTATGTCCGGTAGGGAATAAGGTTCGCTCTTAAGAGGTAATACACTATCAATCGTAAATAGGATCTCCTCTGTGGCAGTCACGGACGGGAGCTTCGTTATAGTTATTTTGCTATCGTTGTTCAGCCAGAGGTAATTTGGCGCCCAATCTTTTCTGAAATTCGCATAAGAGTTATCGGACATTCCTCTCCCGCGAAAAAATAACCAGAGATATTCACCATGGAGAAGAGCAATAGAGCGTTGAAATTGCCAAATCCCGCTGGAAGATTTCAGCTTTAGCTTAAAGTAATATTCCATGATACAATCACCGGTAACTCCGGCAAGCGAGAATGACTTCTGTTTTATTTCTGTTCCTCTTGTTTTTATCAATCTGCCTTCAATTATCTGGGTGTTTTCTAATTCAACAATTTGACCATTTCTCAATATGACTCGTCCGCGAATTTCCTCAATTTTGTAGCCCTTCCTTACATAGGAGATTTGGACATCGGCCTGGTCACGTCCATCGGGGCTTAAAATTCGAATTCGCCTGTAATATGATATATAATGCTTATCTTTGAGCAGTCTTGTATCGTCGACCGTGATTTTCTCAAAGATCATAACGGCATCCACGATTTCTCTGGATGGATCTTCGGAAACACTCCAGTCGGAATCCGTTATCGGATCCCATTTGAAATCTTTCTTTCCAGCAACGCTAATGTCACATATGAAAAGTATAAGGAACGCCGCAATCAGCGAAATAGCTCTCGCTCCGGAGATTAACATTTCGGGTTGTCTCCTCATTATTTTCCAAACACCACGGTCATGTTTCTCATCTCGCTTTTTTTCCTATCCATTTGTTGCGCGAGTTTGTATTCAGACGGATCAAGCGTCTTTCCTGTTTGTAAATAAGACGATACAAAATCCAGCGAGCCTTCCCTGATCTTGATCTTTCCCTGAATGTCTCCTAGAGAGCTGGCGTACTCTACATCTTTCGGCGATTCCTTCAATATCCATCCGGCGGGATAGCTCCAGTTTATTTCAATTTCAACCTTATATGGTTGTCCGAACCAGATAGGCAATTTTCGTTCTTTCTCCGTTAATAGCGGAGTTCGCGGACCGTGAAAGATATCAGGGCGAAGTAATGTCATCTCTCCAGTCTCGACAACATATCCATCCACATCAAATTGAAAACTAATCCAGGTCGAATCCTCATCAGCTCCGTACGTCAGATTCGAAATTTTCGCTCCAGGTGCGGCGTCGGAAAACCTCGCTTGCCAGTTTTCCAACAGTTTTTCTTGAGTTGAAGCGCGCCGCGAATAGCGAGTGTCCGCCGCCCAATCCGCATAATCAACAACGGTCATCTGTGCGGTAATATGTCCTTTCTCATCAATTTTGGCGATTGCGCGATACAGTCGACGATCAAATTCAGGTATCTGTTCAGGTATTTTTATCAATTCCGAATTATTTTCCACGGAAACCAGACACGCGCTTCCTTTCAGATTTTGTTGGATCGTTCCTAAATCTCGAGAAGGGTCTGTTGGATCAAAGAAAATCCATCCCGTAGACGAAGATGACCACAACCCCGCCGTATCGCTTTCAAATTGACTTAGCGGAATGGCTACGATGCAGTGATTGAATTGAGTTGGAGATGGTAATTCTGAAATCACGTCACTGCCAAGTAGCGCCAGGGCGGGTGAGGATTCTATCCCGACGTTTTTGAGAGGCGCTCTCATTAATACGCTCTTGTCTTTGCAGTCACCGAAACGATTATTTAGTGTAGTTTCAGCGGGCCGGGGTTTCCATCTACCTATACCAATCTCAAGAGCCACATAACGAATTTCGTCGCGGACAAAATCGGATATCTTCTCAACTTTTTCGCGGAGCGTCTGCGCGCCTGAGACAAGATCGGTGGCAGTAGTCATAATGGAGTTATCTTGCGACGGTTCCTCTCGCATTATTGAGCAAACCCATTCGCCCACTGATTTCCAGTCTGTGAAGTCGGTCGCTTTTCTTTGAGCGCTATCAAAGCCGACAACTTGAATCTCTCTGGTAAGATTTGACCACGCCGGAGAAAATTTTTCAGTAGGTCGATACTCCAGTTCGGACGCCGTCCAGGTATGAAGATTCTGACTCGAGGAGTAACTAACAAAATCGTCGGTCATCTGACCGTACCATGAAATTTTCCAGCCATCCGGCAATTCGACACTATAGCTGGAAGTAACGACTGGGTTTTGAATTTGAAAATAGTGACTAGTATGAAATCCTGTCCATCTCTTGTCAACAACTTCATACTCATAAGCTACTGTCATGCCTACTTTCAGATCAGGGAATTCCGCGTATAGGATCATTACATCATTGTATGACCCAGCGCCGATGTCAGAAATTACTTCAATTATGTTGTCCTTCTTGAGTTTCTTTTTCGAACCATCGGGCTTAATCGCCCAGCCTTTGAGATTCTTTATCTTCCGGCGTGGGGAAACTCTTTCATGAAGTGTGGCGTGTTCAATACCGTTGCTTTTCAGGATTTTCAGCGCCCATCGAACTTTTCTTTTAATCTCCCCATTCTTTGAAAATTTGTCGTCTACAGTTCTCAGCAAAGTTACAAATTCTGCGTCATCGTGTGTATTAAACCCCTTTGAATTTTCGATAGCCTTCTTCACCCAATTGGGCTGGGAGTGGGAGGTTGGGCATAGGAATAGCAAATTCGCCAAAACAAAAAGAGCGCAATATTTGAAACTGGAAATATATCCGCACCGCTCAATAATCGCGCAAGCTCCATGTCGAGTCTTGGGAACAGTTCGCACGGACAACGGAAATACTACGAACCTACGGAAAACAACCATGAGGCCACTCCTTATTCTATTGATCGCCTGAGGAGGCCAAAACCAATAATAAAGATATACTTTTTGAATTTCAGTGGCAAGAAAGGGTGTCAGGGCAAAAAGAGTTATCTCCCGGTTGGCGTCGATCAGCCGTTTAAGATGCTCAATCAG
>JACZUZ010000261.1 GCA_022572905.1 Candidatus Zixiibacteriota bacterium
GGGAGAAACAGAGATTTCCCTATTGCCGGCTGATAATTAGCAATAAGACTAAAATGTGAAACACTAAGACACGAGGGAGCGATCCGACGAATTTCTTCACCCTCGTAAGTGCGGTCGTTGTTTTTGCCTCACTTTGCTTATTGCATTCAGCAAACGCAAAGCCGAAAACTATCGGTCCAAGCGGATGCGGTATAGGGCAGGCTGCTTGTCACGCAACGGAAAACGGTTGGTGGAAAAACGATGTCCACAAGGGTACCGCGCTGGCGATGTACGATGATCTGGCCTTTTATGAGCAGATAGCCGAAAAGGCTGGCGTTGGGGCCGAGAATTTATTCAAAGGCTCGCATTCATGCATGAAGTGCCACGGCACGGTGATTTCAGGTAGCGAGAATGAAGACATCGATGAGGGTGTTAGTTGTGAAAGCTGTCATGGTCCCGGTAGCGATTATCTGGGACGCCATAGCCAGGGAGATTTTATGCAAGGAGTGAATCGGGCGGAATACAGACAATCCCTGACGCTCGGACTGCTAGAACTAAAGAACACCGATGTCCGCGGCGAGATGTGCGTTAGCTGTCACTACATGACTGACCAGAAATTACTCGCGGCGGGCCATCCCGGTGGACAGAACTTTCGTTACGTGAAAGGCATGCGTCAGATATCGAAACACTGGAAGCATGGCATGGGCGACGAGGACACGGATAAGACGCCCTTTGCGAAGGCAAAGAAAAAACGAGGGCCAATTGCGTTCATTGCGAAAACAAACGCCAGCGTATCGACTCCCACTCCTGCGGCTCCAGCCAGACGTTTTGTGGCTCCGCCGCAAGCTGCAAGCGATCCCTTCTTCTCAACAAAATCCATCGGACCGCTGGACCTGCCCCCGTTTCCGACGATTAGTGACAGCGCTTCTGTTGAAGAGATTATGCTGATTCTCAAGCGCAGACTTGATCTAATTTACAAGAGGATAGCCGCAAAGAAATGACGCCCGCAACAAACTCAAGCGATCAACGAACAGAAATCAGTCGCCAGGAGCAATTTCGCGACAGATGGTCGTCATTTGGCGCAAATACCGGGCTGATTGAGCTATCCGAGCGACTATTACCATCGCAACTAAAAAAGTTTGAGCTTTTCCAGCCATACGACGATAAGTTTCTGGAAAAAATCAGCTCAGACATAACCCTGGCCAGGTGGAAAAAGGGTTCAGTCCTTTTTGAGGAAGGCTCATACATTGATATAGCGTTCTATATAGTTAGTGGAGATGTCCAGATATTTCTGCGCAAGCACGATGAATTGGCCTCACTAAATCAAGCGATCTTTGATCCCAATCGTACCGCTGCGCCGGGTGAGTTGCAAACGCAGGCCGCTGATATGGGAATCGCACAGGCCGCGGAAACGGTTCTGCAAACGCAAATCCAAAAGCAGGACACGAAGAGCGGCGAGATAACATTTCTGGCGACGATGGATTTCAACCTGAGTTTTGGCGAACGCAAGAATCTTCCGTCCGGCGCAATCTTTGGTGAAACCGGAGCGCTAATCGGTTGGCCACAATCAGCCACTGCGCAAACATTATCCGAATGCGAACTGATTCAAGTGCGCGCTCCGGCGTTGCGCATGATGAAACGCAAATCCAGCGCTCTAAAAGAAAAGATAGATAAGCATTATCGCGAACAGGCGCTATTCGCGCAATTGAAGGGCGCTCCTTTGTTTGCCTCTTGCGATGACAGTTTTGTCGATGGACTCAAAGACAGGGTTGAGCTGGTTTCATTTGAGCCGGGAGAAGTGTTGACCAAAGAGGGCGCCCCGGCGGAAAAGCTCTATATGGTTCGCTCAGGATTTGTAAAACTTTCCCAGAAAATCGGTGACGGCGATATTGTTGTGTCCTATCTCTCTAAAGGAATGACTCTCGGTGAAACCGAGCTACTGATAGACGGACTGGGGACTTGGACGAGCACCGCTACATCCGTGCAGAATTCGGAGCTTATTGCCCTGAGCCGCTCAGATTTTGAAGATCTTACTACACGCTTTCCGAAAGCTGAAAAGCTTCTCTGGACCTACGCGGTTTCACGTATAAAGGAATCGGGACACAATCGTGAGGATATCGGCCTGTCGGAGTTGATGAACACCGCATTGGACCAGGGCCTTGTTGAAGGCAATAGCGTCCTGGTTATTGATCTGGATGTTTGCACGCGCTGTGATGACTGTGTGCGCGCCTGCGCCTCGACTCATCAAGGCATACCCCGATTCGTTCGTGAAGGAAACAAGTACGCTAATCTTCTGATTACTCGAGCCTGTTACCACTGTCGCGATCCGGTTTGCCTGATTGGTTGTCCTACCGGAGCGATTCGGCGCTCTAATGTCGGCGACATTGTAGAAATAGACGATAAGCTCTGCATCGGATGCCGAGCCTGCGCCAACAATTGTCCATACGACGCAATCGTCATGCACGAAACCGGAACTACATGGGCGGATAATACGATTCCTGAGGGCCTTCGCGGTAAACCGAAGTTGCTTGCCACAAAATGTGATCTCTGCAAAGACACCGGGCATGGCCCCGCATGTGTCAGCAATTGCCCGCATGGTTGCGCCATTCGTGTTGGTTCGGTTGAAGAATTTCAAGCAGTATTGAATATTTCATGAAGTCTGTGACCGAATCAAAAGAAGCGCGACTAATATGGATACGCGCCAAGGGTTGGTATAAGCTAACGCTAATCGCGATTGTCGTTTCAGTCTTAGCATACACGGCAAACCATTTTCTGGCGGAAATTGAGCCCGGAAACATCTGGGGTTTGAGCTTCGGAACAGCGGCGGCGCTCCTAATGCTCGGGGCGTCACTGTATGGTGTCAGACGGCGAATGATGAAATTTGTGACTAAATATCGACTAGGCAGTGGAAAAGCGTGGTTAAATTTCCATGTCTATGGCGGAACACTTTGCTTGTTACTTGTCTTTATGCACACGGGTTTCCGCCTTCCCTCTGGAACATTTAACTGGATCCTCTGGCTGTCAACAATCTGGGTCGTAGTCAGCGGCATACTGGGGATAGCGCTCCAAAAATGGATACCGAATACTCTTAGCTCGGGTCTCGATGTCGAAGTTCTCTACGATCGCGTGCCCGAATTAGTTGAGGAGCTGAGAAAAAAGGCAGAAAAACTATCCGGGGGCGCTTCAATTCCAATCCAAAAGTTCTATAACAAGCATCTGGCTCTGGCGATGACTGGGGTTCAACCGCGGATGGTTTATTGCATCGATATAACCGGAGGATATCAGATTCGCCGTCGCCGATTTGATTATATCGGGGCGGCCTTGTCAGAAGAGGACAGCAAAAATTTAGAGGAACTCGAATCAATATACCAAACGAAACTAGCGCTGGACGCGCATTTCACGTTACAACGAGTATTAAGACTCTGGCTATACGCGCATGTGCCTTTATCTGTGGCCTTGATGATACTTTTGGCTCTACATTTGTTTGCGGTTTACTATTATTAAGATGTTTTACTAGAGCTTGAGGACTAAAAGGCTATTTAAATGAAATACTCACCCAGAAAAGCATACGTGTTTCCGCCATCTCGCGCGAAGATGATAATTATCGGCGCGCTAGCGTCGCTTTTGTTGGTTGTCTATTTCTTATTTGACACCGGATTTCGGCAGGGTGTGTTTCTTTCGCGCGGTCCGCTATCTTCTAATCACGCCGGATTTCAGGAAAACTGTGAGTCCTGTCATGTTCTGAAAGGTGATGTTGCTGATGAAAAATGCTCGGTCTGCCATGAGAAAACCGGAGATCGCACCGGAGTGTATTCATACTCGGCCCACTATATCTACCGTTCACACGACAACTCACGCGTTCAAACAGCCAGCGCCGAGTACGGGGGAGATGAAATGGCCTGTTACTCATGCCACTCGGAGCATATGGGCCGTGACGCGCAGATTACGAATGTGCCTGATGTGAAGTGCCTGACCTGTCATGGTGGTAGCGAGTTTGAATCGGGTCACCCCGAATTTGACTTCATGAGCGAGAAGAACCATGACGACAGTTCGTTGGCTTTTACTCATATCAGACACACGGGGTGGGTTCTGGAGAAAATGGTTAAGGAAGAGGGCGCGGCGCTGAT
>JACZUZ010000262.1 GCA_022572905.1 Candidatus Zixiibacteriota bacterium
AGCGACAAAGAATAAATCGACTTCACCTGGGAAAGGCTAAATTCCGGCAAAGTTATTCCCGGTTATGGTCATGCTGTTCTGCGTTGCCCAGACCCGCGTTTCGTTGGGTTCCATCAATTCGCAGAGAAGCACACCAAAGACGAGCCGCTCCTGGAAATCGTGGACAAAATCTATCGATTGGTTCCCGATGTTCTCCGTGAGCAGGGCAAGGCCAAGAATCCTTTCCCCAATGTAGACGCGATTTCCGGATCGTTGCTCTACCATTACGGCATAAAAGAATTCCGCTACTACACAGTCATGTTTGCCGTATCGAGAACTCTGGGATTGATAGCGCAACTTGTTTTGAATCGCGCGTTAGGGGCGCCAATAACACGTCCGAAATCAATTAGCGCGCTGAAAATCAAAGAGATGTTTGAAAAAAAGGTCAAGGTTAGCTGATCCTCAGCAAGGTTAGCTGAACCTCAGCTTAGTTCTGACGCTTCAAATAAAAGCTCAACCTCTGGGACCTATCCAGGTTTTCCAGTTTCTTTCTGAGGAATAAATTCCGATTCCCTTTCGCTGTTCACAGGCGAGGGGAGAGTAATCACAAAACGCGCTCCATTTTGGTAGGAGCTATCGTAGGTCAGAGTACCTTTCATGTCCGAAATCAATCTGTAGCTAATAGCCAGCCCTAGTCCGGAGCCACTTTCTTTCGTCGTGTAGTATGGCGTGAAAAGTTTTGCGGCGATTTCGGCGCTTATACCGGCGCCGTTGTCAGTGAATGATAGCTGAACGTGATCGGACTTGCGGGTAACTGATATATTAATTTCAGGTTCAGAAATAATTTTAGATTCAGAGAACGGGTCATCACCTCTGACTACTTGATGCGCCTCGATACTATTGCGATAGAGATTGCCCAGAGCCTGTCGCAGTTTGTCGCGGTCCGCATAGGCGACAGCGTTTTCATCGAGCGAAACTCGCACACGCGCGCTATTTTTTTTGAAGTCCGGCTCTAGAAAATGCGCCCATTCGGTAACAGCCTCCGAAATGTCAATTATGGTAACTTCAGATTTGGGAGCGCGGGTCAAACCGAGCAGGCGAGTAACAATCGCGTCCAGGCGTTTGGTCTCGTTTCTAATCTGCGATGTGAAGAATGCAAAATCGTCTGAGTTCTCTGTCAGTTTCCCCCCAAATTCTGTTTCCAACCGCTGGGCCGCCAGCGACACAGCATTAAGGGGATTGCGGATTTCATGCGCCACGCCCGCCGCAAGATCCCCAAGTTCGGACAAACGTTCTTTGCGAGCGGCGGTTTCCTCGAGTTCTTTTTGCCGGGTGAAATCATAGACTATCAAAGCGCCGCCATGTTTTTCATTTGACGAGGTTCCTTTGATCTTTCCCAAATTGAATGGCGCTACCGACAAAAGGTAGGATCTCCGTTCGTCATTCTGATACCATTCTATTTCATCGGGCGGTGGATTATCTTTGTTAAAATCGAATATGTTTCCGGGGAGAGCGTCGCCCAATTTTGTCTTAGTCCAGTCATTCGCTCCGGCAATGTCCTCTTCTATGTTAAACATTTCGCGGAGTCGCCCGTTAATCATTTCTATCGATCCATCGGAATTCACAGCGAGAACCCCGGAGTGCATTGTCTCCAGAATGGTTTCAGATATTGCGCTGGTTTTGGCGAGACTCATCCCTAGCGCCGCGCGTTCCTGACGCGCTCCGTAATAGAGTCCAACAAGAGTTACGCTCAGGAACAACGCTACCGCGAGAAGAGCCATCCGGCGATTTGACGCGCTAGTTAAAGAGTGCAAACCCTCCAGTGACACGCCCAGCCTGAATACGCCGTCGGGGTAGAGGTCAGACGAAAAGGGCGCGGCAAGCTCCAGCGCCTCTTTATCTATAAGCGTGAACAGGCGCGACTCTATTTCTCTCCCGCTCATGACGGACTGAAGGAACGGATCGCTTCCGATTGAAAGGACAGAATCCACTGCGACAGAAGAGAATACAAGTCCGTCCTCTGATTGAAAGAGGATATACTCCACCTCTCCGGAGGTTCCGAGGCGCTTGATCAAGTATCCTATCCCGATTTCGCTCTCAAGTTTGTTGAGCTCAATAAGAGAAACAGCGATGCAGACTATGATTTTGGAACTAGTGTCCGACTCGAGATAAAAAGCTACTGCGTTCGTGTCGCCCGGATCGGGGGGGATAAATCCTGCGCTGGCGCCGCTGTCGGCTATCAGATCAGAGAGGGCCTCAAAAATCTCTTCCGGTGGGTCGAGGGGGAATTCGGTATGCGGATTGATGGCTTTGTCGGTCAGCGCCATCTGCCAATCAAACAGATACACCGCCAGAACAGTTGATGTGTCCGAGGTAGAGGCCATGTCAGCGGAAATTCTTTCAAGGTTCAGTTCTTCAAATACATGAAGCGCTAAATCGGACATTTCCGCAGATGTTTTTTCCCAGAGAATGCTGTTTGCCTTTATCGCGTTGTCAGCCGATAAAATTAGAGAATGCAGAAGGGCGCTCCCCTGTTTTTTCAAGATCGCCAGACTGTCGTCCTTGCTTCGCTGAATACTTGAATAAGTAAAGAGAAATATCGCGATAGCGATTAGGCTAGCTGAAAGCGCCAGGTATCTCGCCTTGCCCTTAAAAAGTTTCGACGTTCCCGACTCGTTTGCGGTCGTTTTCATATATGTAAAGTTATTTTAGCCATGAGGCCAGGTCAAGCGTTATCATGCCCCTAATCTCGTTAGTTTTACAGGGAATTGGGCGAGTTGTTCACTTTCAGGGTCTGATTATGCGCTTGCATCGAAACAGACGACTTTGACATAGAGCGGATTATCGGTAATTCGATTTCAAATCGAGCGCCCGTTGTAGTTGAGCCCGTGTAGCGAATTTGTCCGTTGTGGGATTTCACGATCTGGGCGCAGGTAATAAGTCCAATTCCATGTCCCTTCCGTTTAGTTGAGAAGCTCTCCTCAAACATCGCTTCCAGATGCTCTTCAGCGACTCCCGGACCGTTGTCCGAAACCGTCAGCAATATAGAACTTGAGTCCTTCACCATTGTTTCAATTCTAATCTTACCACTTCGCTCAAGTTCAGCGCCAGCCAGAGCGTCAGCGGAATTGTAGATAAGATTGACGAGCAATTGCTGAAACATGGCTGCGCTAAACTCTTGAATCCCGATATCCGGACTCAGATTAAGATCAATTTCAACGTTATGAAGACGCTTTTGCGTTCTTAAGAACGCTATCAGATTATGGATCAACTGATTCAGGTTCTCGGGCTCAAATTCGATGTCATTAGGCGCAAAGCTCATCATACCTGACATGAATGTCGAAATCCGCTTAACATTGTCGAGAATAGTATTCAGCCGCTTCTCAATTTTCTCTTTGTCTCCTTTGTGTATCAATAGTGAGAGTAGCTCGGCGTTTCCCTGGATTACCGTGATGTAGTTGTTTATTTCATGGACGATATCTTCTGCCATTTCGCCGCGGATCGAAATTCGATCAAGGCGCATTATCATTTCTCTGAAATTTTCACTTCTGGTTATGTCGTTAACAACATAAAGCAGACCCTTGGCGCCGCCATCCGGCCCCTTGATAGTTGACACATACACAAGAGCCGGAAAAACCTCTCCGGATTCGCGTACACACAGCCGTTCTGATTTCGTAGTGTCTGAAAATTGCTGCGCGAGAATAGCGCTCTCTTCGGCTTCCGACTTGAATAACATCATTGTCTGAGTAGGCAGAGGGTCGTCTTCACCGTACCCAAACATCAATCTACCGGTATGATTGAATATCAAAATTTCCCCCGCCAGATCAGACACTACAATTGCGTTTGGAGTTGTTTCGAACATGGTCTCCAGAAAGAATCTGGCTTCAGCGGATTCGCGCAGCGTTTGTTCTGCGGCTTCTTTTGATTCCACAAGCTCATTCCTCTGAAAGCTGAGGCCTGCTGACAGCTCGTTGAATCCTTTTATGATGGGTTCAAACAATTCGCTTTTTTCAGAGTCTATTTTGACCGGTTCTCCGTAATTCGCAGCGCTGTTTTTTAGCTCAGCC
>JACZUZ010000263.1 GCA_022572905.1 Candidatus Zixiibacteriota bacterium
CATTTGGCGGGTTCCCGCGCTGATTTTGAGTCGGCGCAGAAGAATTATCCGGAATTGAAAGGCGCCTCCCTATCATTGAGAGTCTGGGCTCGCGAAGGAGCTTATCTTCTTCATAGTATAAATCGCCTGGGCTATAATCCAACAGATTATGAACTCGCGCTGAAGCAACTAACTTTGGCCAACCCTGATTCGGCTTTGATTCTGCTGGATAGATTTCTGCAAAAATTTCCATACAATCTTACAGCTCGAATCGAAAGAGTGAACATTCTTGCGATTCAGGGAAATGAGACTCTGGCGGCGCCAGAGTTGGCTAATATATCGCAGGAGTACTCGAACCTGCATTATGTCAGATACTTGATCGGGAGAAGCTATGTCTCATTGGCTCGGGTAACTAACAAGGAGGAATATCTGCGGAAAGCGAGAGCAGAGTATGAGGCTTCGACAAAATTAAATATCTTCACTGCTCGGAAACTAAAACTTGCAGAGGCGATAGCGCTTTTCCCTAAGCTAGGAATTTAAGAAACGCCCAGCGCTCCGGGCAATCTGAAAAGTTTGAAATGTCTTGAAACGTCCTAAGCAAGTCGTTTGAGCGATAGCATAGTAATGTCATCCGACTGCGGAGCCCCTTGGACAAACCGAGTTATCTCATCCATGATTTTTGAATTGAGCGCTTTTGCTGAATTATTGTCGAACTCCTTTACAGCTCTCTCAAGTCTGCTGTCGCCATATTGATCTCCGTCCTCGCGCTCGGCTTCTGTCACCCCATCGGTGAATACATATAAGATATCACCCGGATTGAGAGTCACTTTGTCTGAGGCCCACGAATCATAGTCCATTGCGCCGATCATTATCCCGGACGGCTCAAGGGTTTCAATACTCCCGTCGCTACGTGACACAAGCGGCGGATTGTGTCCTGCGTTGATATAGCGAAGCGAATTACTCGACGGGTTCAATTCGCCGATGAACAGAGTCGCAAAACTATCCGGCGCGCTGTGCGCCAGTAGTTGATTTGAAACTTGCTTGACTGCAGACAGAAGATCAAACGAATCATTAAACAATATACGAAATGACGCAAGGATATTTGACATTAAGAGAGCGGCGCCCATTCCCTTGCCGCTGACATCCGCTACCAGGAAAACAGAACGCCCATCGGGCAAGACAGTTATATCATACATATCGCCACCAACTGCTCGACTTTGCTCCTGAAAGACCGCGATTTCAAATCCGCTCAGAGAAGGCGGAGTGTCTATGAGCAGATTTTCCTGTATGGCGGCGGCGCGCATCAATTCTGAGCGCAGAGCTTCGCGCTGGTGGCGCTCTTCGATAAGTGAATAGTTCAAAAGTTTTGATGCGATAGTGTTTCCGAAAGCCGCCAGAACTCGCAGGTATTCATCATTATAGCGCTGAAGCGGACTGGTCGTATCCACATACAGTATTCCCAGTACCTTGCCTTCATCAAACAGAGGGGCCGCCATGGCCGAATTTAGGTTTGAGCTTATGATTGAATCTTGTTTGGCGAATCTTTCATCGCTAAGCGGATCTACAATGAGAATAGAATGCTTATTCGTCATTATTTCTTTAACGATTGACGTCGAAAGGGTAAATGTGCCCGGGTCTCTGCCGTATGGCAAAAGCGACGCTCCGATTTCCGGTTGGCTGTGATCGTCGGAAACAAACAATATTGCCAATCGTTCGGCGGGAATGACTCTTGAAATTAGTTCCAGCGAATGTCTAAGCATTTGTTCTTGCGGTTCTCTGGATACCTGCGTCTTGGCCATTTCCAGCAATGTGGGAATTAGTTCAGGCATTTCACTGAGCTTCTCCGGGAGCGGTTTTCGGGCGTCATCAAATGTCAACACAACCGATTTAGCCGGTTCCTGATCTGCTAGCTGGGCGGTTACAGCCCCTTTGCTCGCAGTAGCGGAGACATCCCTGTCGTATAAACGAAAATCAATTCTGCCAAATGATATCTGATCGCCCAGTTTCGCTTCAACCCGGGTTGTGATTCGCGAGCCATTTAATTGAGTGCCGTTGTGGCTATTGAGATCTTCCACATAAATAAATTCGGCGCCCTCAGGAATTTCCAATCTGGCGTGGCGGCGCGAGATCGTCTTGTCCGGTACCGGAAAATCGCAAAGCGAATCCCGACCCAGAACATACGCGCCGGGTTTGAGCTCCCAGGAATATTCTTTGACTCCGTCTGAACCGATTAATCTGAGCATATGTTCGCTATCGTGTTTAGATATTCTCTTTAGTAGAAATACGAATTATTTTAAACGGCAAAAAATCATGGCCCGCATATCGGCCCACAAAGTAGTAATTATCAACCATTCTGGCAAAGGGGGCGTGGACGCCCAAGGTGGAGCTTACTCTCAAACTAACTTATATCGTCCCGACTTGCCACAAATCCCAGATCGTCTATACTTGGAGAAAGTTGAGCGATCATGATCATACTTGAAAACGTAACCAAAACATACCCCAAAGGGTCGCAACCGGCCGTTCGAGGGATAGATCTGTATGTCCAAGCGGGAGAATTGCTGGTTCTGGTTGGCGAATCGGGATGTGGCAAAACCACCACACTGAAAATGATCAACAGACTGGTTGAGCCCAGCTCGGGACGAATCACAGTTGACGGACAGGACACTGCCAATATCGACCGAGCTACTCTAAGGCGGGGAATAGGATATGTTATTCAGCGCATTGGACTTTTCCCGCATATGAGTGTGGCCGAGAATATCTCCATAACTCCACGACTGCTAGGATGGTCGAAGCAGGAAATCGCAAAAAGGGTTGACGAGCTACTGGAAACAGTTAATCTCAACCCCGCCGAATATCGCGATCGCAAACCCGATCAACTTTCCGGTGGGCAACAGCAGAGAGTAGGAGTCGCGCGCGCTCTGGCGGCCAGACCAAAAGCGCTACTTATGGATGAACCTTTCGGCTCTCTCGATCCGCTCACTCGCGACGGACTTCAGGAGGAGCTCAGGCGACTTCACAAAGAGCTGAATCTCACCATAGTATTGGTCACCCACGATATAACCGAGGCGCTGATTCTGGCCGACCGTATAGCCGTGATGGAGAAAGGGCGCATTGTTGGACTTGGCTCCCCATATGAGCTCATGAATAAACCTGGACATCCCTATGTGTCGCGGTTGATCAACACTCCGCGCCGTCAAACGCAGCGGCTTAACGCCATCGCTGGCGGGAAAGAGTAGTAGTGACGTCTGACAAGATTCTGGAGCAACTTGAATATTTACCCGATTATTTGGGCCATCATCTGGCGTTGACTCTCTCAGCCCTGGCGCTGAGTGTTGTGATTTGCCTGCCTCTGGCGATTCTTGTCACCCGCATTCGATTTTTGCAGTGGCCGACACTGGCTTTCGCGAGTGTAACTCAAACCATACCCGGTATTGCGCTCTTGGCGGTGATGGTGATACTTCTGGGAAAAATCGGTTTTGTGCCTGCGCTGATAGCTCTTTTTCTTTATAGCATGCTTCCCATTCTTCGTAATACTGTGACCGGAATTACGGGTGTGGAGCCGTCTCTGGTAGAGGCGGCTTATGGTGTTGGAATGACACCCAATCAGGTCTTACGCAAAGTGGAGCTTCCTCTGGCGCTTCCTGTAATCATAGCGGGAATTCGCACGTCGGCGGTTTGGGTGGTTGGCACGGCGACATTATCCACACCTGTTGGCGCGACAAGTTTGGGGAATTATATTTTCAGTGGTTTGCAAACTCAGAATTCGTCCGCCGTTTTGGTTGGCTGTCTCTCCGCCGTGTTTCTTGCAATAACAATTGATCAGTTGATTCATCTGGTGCAAATTGCTTCGTTGCGCAGAAAGTTTCTTCCGGCGCTGGTAGCGGGAATTGGATTTGTTGTTCTTGTCGCCGGCGCAATCTATCCAATGGTTGCCAAGAGCAGCTCGCAATCCGTACGCGGGCATATTGTCATCGGCGCAAAACCATTCACCGAACAATATATACTTTCGCAACTGATCGCCGATGTGTTAAACGATGCCGG
>JACZUZ010000264.1 GCA_022572905.1 Candidatus Zixiibacteriota bacterium
CGAGTGACCGGTAACGAATACTCCCGTTATGATCTCGAACCCGTTATGGAACAACGGAAAGCCGAGGGTAAACCCCGAGCCATAATCGCTGTTGTCCTGATCCGTGCAGAAGAATACCGGTGTGTGGTTCTTCGCTTCCGGCGCCACGACCTGGGCCCCGTTGTAGTCGAGTTTATTGAACGACAGCGGGAACCTTGATTGTCCTTCTTCCAGGCCATAACCGGGGGCGTCAACATTGACTGTTGGTAAAGGCTTTAAGCCCTTCCTAATTGGTATGGTCCCGGAATTTGCAGTAGAGGCGCCTAACACAAGCATAAAGCTTAGAGTTGTAACGCCTATTACCATTTTTTTCAACATTTATTTCCTCCTTAGAACGTAGGAAAAAAATATGCAGAGGTTGCTAACCACATGAGATGAATGACCAAACTGACCTTCGGCGCTATCACGTATTTCGCGATAGCGATTGGGGACAGCCTTGCGGCCTTTCGTCTCGTTCTCACTATGTCTAGGGAATTGTGAGCTTTTAGTAGCGGTCAACAAAATAGAAATTCCTCCGTTACGAGAATGGGCTGTTGACGCTAATCGTCGCTTCAAAGCGAGAGCGATTTGCTGTCAAAACCCTACAATTGTTGTGTTCTAAGGTAGTGTTCATATTAACTAATTAATTATAAGCTTCTGTTTCGCTTATCAAAACTCAATGGTGTCTAAAATCTAAAGTCCTCCAATAATCATTTTCGAAAATGAAATGATTAAGAAAAGGTGTTAGAAAAAATGCGAAATCGTCGCTATCAAAAGTTGGCCCGCTTGTGGACTGGCTACGAGAGCCAGAGCCGCTTTTAGGGTCAACAGCTACGATAAGTCGCGGTGAACAGAAATGACCGTCTAACACGACGAGGAGTGAACGAACCTTAATTCCGATTTCTATATTGTGATCCCAGGCCCATTTTAGACGATGGGAAAGATCAACTAAGAAGCTGGGGATATTGATATCTTTTACGAAGTTCTAGGCGGTGTAATTAAGGGGGATGCCATCAAAATCTTCCGGATACTAATGCTACAAGATTACAGTCGACACTCATAAGAATTCGACTACAAAAAATATAGCTCTTGGTAAACAGATGGGGATTTTAATGGAACTCGAATCTCGCTGTCACTCACACTTCCGTTATTGGGGATAGAGAGCTAAAGCAAGAAATCGAATAACCTTAAACCAGCGACCAGCTGGAGTCACTTTTCTAATAAGCCTTGACCCTACGGGACCACATAAACGACGCACTCGATATGCGGATTTGTAGGAAGTCTTTTTAGAGAAGGTTACTCTACAGATCGTTTCGTTATCAAATTTTGGCTCGTAAAAGAGGTAATTTGCGCAAGTACCATTATATCGTCTGAACTAAAGGTTTGGCTCTCTTAAACTTCAGTACGACTTGTGGTTGAACACACGCTCAGTGGTGAATAAACAGCGCTAGTCAGGTATTGTCAAGAGGAATTATCAGGTACCGGGAAGATTTTTCCACTTCAATGGCGAGAAATGAGGCGAGTTTCTCGACTCATTTAGAGGTAATTTCGTCGAAAATATTCTATTATTATACTATTATGTTCATCCAGCAGATAGCTTGCGAAAAACGCGCGGTCGTAAGACGATAATGAACAATAGGTTAGCGAGGGCATGATTAGGAAAGGGTATAAGTTGAGACTGGGCGGGACCCTGGTTTTCATAATCATAGTCGCTCTTTTGGCGCTTTTCAGATTTGTTGAAGAAACCGCTGACAAGAAGCTATCGTACAATAGGTTCAGTGTAACAAAAATTATCGACGGCGACACGGTAGAATTGGAGGGAGGGGACCGGCTGCGCCTTCAGTATATAGACTCTCCGGAGCGAGGTGAGCCATATGCCGATTCGGCGACCATACTCTTGAAGACACTCTTGATCGGCGTGGCGAACGCTCAAAGTCCGCTAATCGACATAATTTTCGGACAGAGGAAAAGAGACGGATATGGCCGACTCCTGGGTGATCTGAGAGTGGGCGGGATGAGTGTTAGCGAGGAACTTTTGCGGCGCGGATTCGCCAATGTCTATCTTTTCCGCGACAGAGGCGGGAAGCTGGAGGACAGCCTCTCGCGCAGACTGATCGAAGCCCAAAGAGATGCGATTCTGCGGAGAGCGGGAAAATGGTCCCTGATATTTTCAGAGGAGGCCGAGTATCTGAGTCCGGGGCGGTCCCTTCGTTTTCACCGCCCAACCTGTGCGTCAATAAGTCGCAGCAACCGTGACGCTATCAGACGCTACGGAAGTCGTTTTGAAGCTCTGATTGAGGGGCTTTCGCCTTGTCGGAACTGCCGCCCATAAGATGTGGGCGTCCACAAGAAATCAAAATCATGTACAAATGTCATTCTGAGTCGCCGTAAGGCGCTGCGAGGATTCTAGCGTCGATAATAGCGATTATTCGGTTTCAGATACTTCGTCGCAAAATGCTCCTCAGCATGACAGATTTCGGGAGGTCGCAAGCCCTGTAGGTCAAGACCCACAGGGTGGGCCGCCCGGCCCAGAGGGCGCGAAGCGCGTTCATGCGGTCTTGACTATTATTTTCTTCCCGACCAGATGGAAATAGTCAAGACCGAACCGCCCTTGACCTACGGCCATCGCCGAAGTCACATCAACCCAATCAGGAAAGAGATAGATAGTCGAAACCACAAGGGATTTCGACCTACAGGAGAGATAATTAGAATCGTGCGCGGCAGATGTCCACATCTGCCCGTTCACGAATTTCTTTATGCCCGCGTATTCGGATGAAAATCAAGCCCGACCTGCGAGATAATCAGCTAGCCCCCATGTCCGGTCGAGTCGCTTTCTTGAGACGTTGGATTTCTTTATTAGTCAAAGGTCTTTTCTGGCCGGGCTTGAGCGAGCCGAGCGATAGACCCGCAAACTCACGCCGATGAAGTTTGAGCACGGGCAGGCCGCATTTCCCCAATAACTGTTTTACCTCGCGCTTGTGGCCTTCTGTTAATACTAGCTCGACTAGCGAATTCTTGCCCTCGCGACGAATTAGTCGGGACTCGGCCTTTCCGATACCCCCGTCTTCAAGCTCGATACCTCTGGCAATCTGCGCCGAGATTTCGGGACGAAACTCACCTTCGGCTAAAGCCTAATATATCTTCCTGACCTGATAGCTCGGATGGGTGAGTTTGTGGGCCAGGTCACCGTCATTGGTAAGCAGAAGAACTCCGGTTGTATCGTAGTCGAGCCTTCCCACCGGGAATACGCGCTCGGGGATATCGTCCACATAGTCTGATATTGTTTTCCTGCCAAAGGGATCGCCGAGCGAAGTCAGAACCTCTTTTGGCTTATAGAAAAGGAAGTATCTAAGAATCCGGGCGGGTTCGATCAGTTGACCGTCGAGAGTGACCTTGTCCTTGTCATGATCCACCAGCGTACCCAGCTCTGTCAGAGTGGCGCCGTTAATCGTTACCCGCCCTTCGGAAATCAGCTCCTCCGCTTTTCGCCTTGAAGCCACTCCGCAAAGCGCCATGTATTTATTTATGCGAGTTTTCTGACCCATGTGACATTTCTAATAGGAGCGAGTAGAGCGCATGATTGGCGCTGAATTTTCGCCCGGTCAGAATATAGAAACAATTGAGAAAATAATCAGCGCGGGGAATTGTAATGACTGCGAATATGTGAATAGGAGGGAATAAGGAGATAGGTTCTAATCCTGCTCGACGGTCGGGACAAGTTCTTCTTCTGCGTGTTCCTTCGATTTCGCTGTGTCCGACTTGGATTCCTCCGTATCGTCCCCATTGATCTCGGTCGTGTCATCGGGGACAGACTCAGAGGAAACTTTCTCATCTGAGACAATTTCGTCTGAGACATCTTCTGCGGAGTTTTCTTCATTATCATGGTCGTCCATGCCCGCTCCCGTCCCAAGAGGCGTTGCCGCTTCCTGGTAATCACGCATTAACTCTTCGATTTCGGTGAGTTTTGGCAAGTCTTTGAAAGACTCCAA
>JACZUZ010000265.1 GCA_022572905.1 Candidatus Zixiibacteriota bacterium
CGTAGGGGACGCTTATGCGATTGTTGACAGATGCCAAGGACTTCGCTCAAATAAGCGATATGCCCGATCTATCTTCATAACCTCAATTTCCCGATTGTAATATCGGGCATTTTGGTTATATTATACCTGAAAATATACTCTCAGGCGGCATTGGCCGTTTGACCGTACTCATACAATTCCAGCAGGGAGGTTTCGCATGTTTCGAATTCTAAAGACGCAACAGCTTCTTGGCGGTCTAACGCTCTGCGTACTCGCTTGCCCAACTGCTTTATTCGCAACAGTCATCCATGTCCCCCGACGACCAGCCAACCATTCAGGCGGGCATTGACGCCGCCATTCAGGGTGACACGGTACTCGTCGCAGATGGAACCTACACCGGACCCGGCAATCGTGATATTAATTTCAGTGGCAAGGGTGTTGTTCTCAAATCCGAAAACGGCCCGGAAGTGACAATCATTGACTGTCAGGGCGACTCACTCAATCCGCGTCGGGGATTCAATTTCAATAGTGGAGAGGACACTCTCACGAAGATTGAGGGACTTCAAATTATAAACGGCTTTTCCGTCAATTTCTCGCTCTACAACATTGATCAGGGCGGAGCTGTGCGCTGTTTCTCTTCCTCGCCCGTAATTCGTAATTGCTTGTTTTCCTCTAATTCATCTGTGCGGGGCGGCGCAATTTACTGCAAGAATTCGGCATCGCCGTTAATTGAGTCCTGTGAATTCTCCAACAATTTTTCGTATCACTACGGGGGAAGCCTCTATTGTGAAGACGGAGGCAATCCCGTCGTCTCGAATTGCGCGTTCAACAACTGCTCCAGCGGAGCTCACGCAGGTTCAATATGCATTGCGCGTTCCTCGCCAACAATCAGGAATTGCGTTTTATTGCGTCCCATTGCCTTACAAAACGGAGGCGCTGTTTTTATTCAGGACGATTCAAAACCCATCTTTGAAGGATGCACATTTTACGGCGCCTCAGGAGGTACGGGTTCTTCGTTCTTCATTAATCAGAGACCAGGAAAACCCTCGCCAACAGAACCTCTGTTTAGCAAATGTATCATATCATTTGGAACTGGAGATTCGGCGTTTTACATCTCGGGAGCAGCCCCGTCATTTTTATGCACAAACATTTTCGGAACAATCGAAGGAGACTGGTCAGGCCCTATTGCTTCACAATTCGGAATTGATGGCAACTTCTCTCTTAATCCGCGCTTCTGTGATACCGCAAGCGACACACTTTCATTGATAAGTGATTCGCCCTGCTTACCTGAATTGAATAGTTGTTTACTTTTAATTGGCGCCATCGGATCGGGGTGTTCCTGTTGCGATGAACCCGGAGACGCTGATGATAATAGTGATGTTAATGTTGGTGACGCCACTTACATTGTTAAATACATATTTCAGAGTGGAACGGCGCCACCCTGTTGCGACCAGAGTGACGCAGACGGTGGTGGTGATGTTAACATTGGCGACGCCAATTTTATTGTTGAATTTATCTTCCAAAGCGGCGCGGCGCCAATCTGCCCTAACCCCGGCCTGCTTGCGTGTCCATAGGATGACAACAACGGCGATCCGCCCATTTGCCCGTAGGCTTTTTCTGATACATATTGGAATGTGGTCTCATTCTCACACATGTTCATTCTAGCTGATCCGGGGGCGCGGTAGGGTCTGTGAATATACGAACTGGAATTTGGGTGTTTGGTGGCGGGCTTCTAGTTATCTTATCAATAATCTTCTTTTTCGGTCCTGAATCACTTCCCAAATACAAACATCAGATTGTCGGAATTCTTACCGGACTATGCGCCGGAATTCTTTCTTTTTATCTCACAGGCGCGATTAAGCTTAGACTGGAATCCGAAAAGAATCCGTTCGGTAAAATTAGTGTTCGGGCTACTGGAGGCGTTGCTGTCTTCATATTTGTATTGGTATGGTGGAACAGCTCCTATTCACCAATTGATATCAAAGATGAACTGGAAGAAATCACGTCCAAGCTCGAAGATGTCGAGGGAGAGTTGAAAGATGTCAAGGGACAGCTCGACACTGTAATTGCACTCCTTGAAGAACAGAACCGAGATAAAAACTTATCCGATCTTCAGTCTGTTGGGGCTGGATCATCAGCTCCCATAGAGCCGAGCGACAGCGCGAAGTCGCTGGCCGCTCTCATCCCAGACGATGCCGATTCCTATTCTCTTGGTCTCAAAGCCATTGCTGAAAGACGATTCGATGATGCCAGAAGCCACTTGAATAAAGCAACCGAGGACAATGAAATCGAGTTGTCCAGAGTGTATACCGCCTGGGGTGATGTCGAATACTTCGCCGGGAGCTATTCCAAAGCAGTCCCGTGGTACCGCAAGGCGAACGACCTAACACCAAACAAACCCGCACTGATCAACAATTTGGCGGTAGTGCTTGTGGAGTCAGGAGTCTATGTCGAGGCCGAAACTCTTTACAAGCGGGCAATAAAAATTGGCGAAGAAACTCTTGAAGAGAATCATCCCGATTTAGCAACTCGTTACAACAATCTGGCGGGGTTGTACTTCAGGCAGGGCAAGTACTCCGAGGCCGAGCCTCTTTTCAAAAAGGCAATAGAAATCGGCGAGGAAGTTCTCGGAGAAAATCATCCGGATGTAGCCACTCGTTACAACAATTTGGCGTTACTGTTTAAAACCCAGGGCAAGTACTCCGAGGCCGAGCCTCTTTACAAAAAGGCGATTGAAATGGGCGAGGAAGTTCTCGGAGAGAATCATCCGGATGTAGCGACTCGTTACAACAATCTGGCGGCGCTTTACAAAACTCAAGGCAAATACTCAGAGGCCGAGCCTCTTTACAAAAAGGCGATTGAAATGGGCGAGGAAGTTCTCGGAGAGAATCATCCGGAAGTAGCGATTCGTTACAACAATCTGGCTTTACTTTACAGGTCTCAGGGCAAAAACTCCGAAGCAGCACCACTTTTCCAGCATTCTATAGCAATTTTGCAAGAAACTCTTGGAGAAAACCATCCTAATTTGGCCTCTGTCTACAACAATCTGGGGGCACTGTATGAATCTCAAGGCAAATACACTGAAGCGGAGCCTCTTCTTGAGCGCGCAATGGAAATCAGCAAAGAAGTCCTCGGAGAGAATCATCCGATTATGGCGACTCGATACAACAATCTGGCGGCGCTTTACCATGATCAAGGCAAGTATTCCGAGGCTGAGCCTCTATACAAGAAAGCTATTAAGATTATGGAGAAGAGTTTCGGAGAGAATCATCCGAATTTATCGTCGGCGCTTGAGAACTATGCGAGCATGCTCCGCGAAAGCGAGAGAGACTCTGAGGCCGTGGCAGTCGAGGCCCGAGTCAAGAAAATCCGTGAGGCGCATGCAAAGCAAGAGGCTGAGGTTAAGAAATAACATTCATGCCCGATCTCTCTTCATACCGCGCGAAGTTTTCATCGCTCAATAATTGTCATCATCTTATCTCCAATTCACTCGGGGCGGTTCCTGATCGCGCCCTCGACTACGCCCAGGACTATATAGAAACATGGTCGCGGCTTGGGGTGCGGGCCTGGCGAGAGTGGTGGCCGCTATCAAGAGAAGTCGGCGATCAGGTGGGCGCGATAATCGGAGCGGCGCCGGACACGGTGACCATGCTCCCCAATGTCACCAGCGCATCGGCTGTTGTGCAGTCCTGCTTTGATCTTGTCGCGCCGCGAAATAAAATCGTCATGGTAGACATGGAGTTCCCGTCAATATTGTATGTCTATCAGGAATGGGCGCGCGATCACGGAAGAGTAGAGATGATCGCCAGCGAGGACGGGGTCACAGTTTCCACCGAGAAAATTATCGACTCGATTGATGAGACGACACTGCTTGTGCCGATTTCGCACGTTTTCTTTCGTTCGTCTTACATAATCGAAATAGAAAAAATAATTGAGAAAGCGCACAGTGTCGGGGCATATGTGGTACTCGACGCATTCCAGTCGGTGGGGACTGTCCCCATAGATGTACAGAAATTGA
>JACZUZ010000266.1 GCA_022572905.1 Candidatus Zixiibacteriota bacterium
ATCTACATGTATTCACTTACTCCGATAGAAGAGGGACAAAAGCGAGCCAGTTCACCGACAAAATCTCTCCACATATCGTATCACGACGACACAAAACTCTCAGAAAGATTTCCACTGCTCGCATGAACCTTGCGCTCAAACGCTCAATCGGCTCAGAACTTGGCGCTATATCCGAAAACCGCGATGAAGCGACATCCCGCTACTGGGGCGTAACGGACAATTATCTTCGCATTCTATTGCCAGATGGCATCGGCGGGGACAGAGAAATTCATCGCGTTCGCGCAAACAGTTTCTCAAACGGCGTTCTCAGCGCCGCCCCCAAGAACGCTCCGGCGCTAGAGCTAAGCGGCGCTTAGCTCCATCCCCGCTCACAACTATTCAAAAGCCTAGCTTCTTCTCCCAAGCAATATCTTCGAAGAAATTGTCCCCGGGAAATGGAAAAAGATTCCAATTCTTCGGGAAATTGTTTCTAGAATTTCCTCTTTCAGCTCTCTGCTCACATTCGGGCGGCGCTTGTCATATCATTATCTAACAACAACTTAAACCGTAACCGAAAAAGTCGGCGCCCCCCTTGCCAACTCGCTCTGTGGAGAATTCCCATTCGAAGGGATTTTTGAATCTGATAATGACTGGCATTGCGCCGAAATGAAACAAATGGTTGAAGAAGAAAAAAAAGATCAAGAGACTTCCGAGCAGAAGCCAAGGAAATCCAAGAGTCCGCTCATGACCTATGTCATAGTAGCCGTTGGAGCGCTTGTTATCACGATTGGATCGATGCTGGCTCTCATAAAACCTCCGGCGGCGAATGAAGCCGATGATGACGACGGGTACGCTTCAGATGAATACGAAGAATCCGGGGTAGATTCTGACGAAGAAGATATGGACGTGGAAGATATATTTAGCGGATTGGCTGATTTAAGTTTCCTCGAGGCAACTCCGTTTTCGAATCACGAGGAATCAATCGTTAACGAGGACGGCTCAATTTCGTCTAATGGCGAAATGATAAACGAGAAGGACACACTTACCGCAGAGCAGTGGATTGAGCGCGAGAAAAAAACGCTGGCTGCCGAAAAAGTAGCGCAGGATCGCCGCGAAAGAGAGCTTAACTTACGTGAACGCGATATAGATCAAAAACTAACAAAACTTCAACAGATAAAAGCGTCAAAATACAATGATCTGGCAAAACTATATGACGGTATGAAGCCAGAGCAGGTCGCCCGATTAATCATCAAGCTCGATAACAAAACAATTGTTGCGATTCTACCGCGCATGAAAAGAGCGAATGCGTCAAAAATTCTGGGACTGATGCCCCCCGAACGGGGCGCAAGAATCTCGCGGGAAATGATCGCATACAGTGGGAAATAAAGAAATAGACAACTAATGATTCTGCCAGCGCCGCAAAATATAGATCTGTTGACTGCAATTACGGCTACCAAGCCGAAATTGTCGCAAGAGGCAAAAGCCAATCCATTCGGAGTCGACTTTGAGAGCGCTCTGAATAGCGAACTGGATAGCGAGTTGAAGAGCGCCCTGCGTGAGGCGCCTTTGATTGATGTCTCGCTATTTGATCAACCGAATCTGGAGAGTCAGGGAATCGTAGCTTCGGGCGCGGGGCAATTGAGCAAGATTGAAAGCCTTGAACTGGAATCAGAAAAACTCTTTGGAATGATTGATGAAAACACATCTGAAATTATCAGCCCTCTCCCGCGCACGAACGAACTAGCCCTTAGCGCCGGTCTTCTGGAAAGTGCGTCGGTTACCAGCGCCAGCGATGCGCTGCTTGCGCAAATCGTAACCGGCAAAACAGCAGTCGCTACAACTATATTGCCAGCGCTATCAAATGCGACAGTTGATCAGAGATTGTTTGCCTCACTCAGTTCTCAACTGGATTCATCTATTCCGATTACGAAGGATCAGGAGAGCGCCAGCGCTTCCATCTTGAAATACAGCCAGGTTGTCAGTGAGTATACAGAAAGCCGCGGGCCAGAGTCCACAGTTGCGACAGGACCAGAGAAACAATTACAATCGCCATTACAACCAGCATTGCAACCGGCAGTGAAGCCGATATCGAAGGTCAACGGCGACATGTTCGGGAATATCGAAAATAACAATTCTACAGATAAAGTTACGTTGTCAGAGAGTTTCGGTAAAATCGACATTTCTAAATTCTCAATTCAGAGTCAACCGACAATCGCTTTAGCGCCAATCCGAAATCTTCGACAATCACTAAATGAAGCAAAACTTGCTACCGCCACGAGCGCTGGCTCCGCAGAAATCACAGCCGAAGAAACATTTGAATCGCGTTCGATTATCGCGGAGCAGACTAGCTTAACCAAGAACGGCGCAGCGGAATCTCAGGGCAATCTATTAACGAATAAGGGCGCGACCTCCGAAAAGATTGTTTCTCAAAAGAACGCCAGCGGGATAGGACAGTCATTTATCGCTGAGATTGAGAATATCACTGTTTCCGAAAACGCCTCTGGCAAATTTGATTCATCTTCTGTTCGCACAGCGCAATCAACAGACGGAACAGGCCGCATGGAGGCGCCCTCCGGTGTAAAATTAGAGTTACCGGAAAATTTGAGCTCAGCGATAAGAAAAGGCGCTTCAAGTATTAGTATCAAGATTAGCCCGCGCAACTTAGGAGACGCAAAGCTCACTCTAACAATTCATCAGGGTATTGTAAGCGGAACTCTTTTCGTAGAAAGCTCCGCCGCGAAACTGGCGGTAGAGTCTTCTCTTAATAGTTTGATTGAAAAACTGGCCGCCGAAGACATAACGCTTGATCGCCTTGATGTTGAAGTGAACGACCGCGAACGCCGTGGAGCCGACCCCGAGGGGCGCAAACTCTTCGCTGATTCAGCGCGTGGGTATTCGGAAACAGAAGAAGGCATGACTCAAGACGATCAATATGAAGTAGATTCCGCGCGATCATTAGCGAGCGGAATCAGCGGAATAAGTTCAATAGCTGTTGATACATTCGCGTAAGAATAATTAATAAAGGGAAAGAGATGATAATATCGCCACTACCGACAGATGCGCAGGGCAATCCTCGTGCGACCGGGTCGCAAAAAGAATTAGGCCGGGATGAATTCCTGCAATTGTTTGTAACAAAACTTCGCTATCAGGATCCCCTGGAGCCAATGTCAGACGGGGCCTTTGTTGCACAGCTAGCGCAATTCAGCTCGCTGGAGCAGATGACAAATATCAACGAAACCCTTGAAGCGACGTTGCAGTGGAGTATTCTCAATAATCAAACAATAAATAACTCAGTCGCCGCTGAATTGATTGGTAATGAAGTAGTAGCGGATTTATCTGTCATCAGCCTGGAGGAAGGTGGATCAGCAAAAGCCAACTATCAACTTGACGCCTTTGCAACAAACGTTACAATCGAAATACGCAACGAGTCAGGCGAACTTGTGCGCACTCTTTCTCAGGAAGACGTTGAGTCCGGTATGAATTCTGTCATCTGGGACGGAAAGGGTGACTCGGGAGAGTCTATGCCCGACGGTCTATACTATGTTTCGGTCAGCGCTACCGGAGCGGATGGGCTTCCTGTCGACGCTTCCGAGAGATTGGTGGGAATTGTTGAGGGCGTGATCTATCGCTCGGGAATTGCATTTCTAAAAGTTGACGGCGTAGAGATAGCATTGGGCGATATTCGCGAAATCAATGAGCCTCCCGAATAATGGAGTCATCAGAATAGCGTATTACGCATTGAAGTATCTGGTAGTATTATGAAAGTTGACAATCTACAAACAACGAGTTCTCTGATCGATCTGACCAAGCGCGCAGGAAATATTTCCAGCGGCGTTGCTCCGAAAACAGATTCGGCGAAGTCAGCGCAATTAGATGAACCAAAGGCGACCCGGTTTTCGGAAGAACTCAAGGCCGCGTCATCGATACAGTTTTCAAAGCACGCTAGAGCAAGAATGCATAGTCGCGGAATAGAGCTTTCAGAGCAGAAACTGTCCGACTTAAGT
>JACZUZ010000267.1 GCA_022572905.1 Candidatus Zixiibacteriota bacterium
GCAGGGGAGATCGTCGTGAATAAGCGAGTAAGTATGCACCAGCTCCAGCGCGCAAGCGGGCGCGAGGGGAGCCGGGGGTGGCGCTTCCTTACTACACAAAGCCTCATATGTTGTGAGAGCGAGAATAGGACGAATGCGCTTGGCAGGCGCTAGGGCGGAATAGCGGATAGCCGCATGCAATCCCTGCGGATGTTCAGCTATAGGCGGAAGTTCGGAATCGAGAAAGTCGTCGATCATTTCGCGCTTTTGATCAAGAAACGCTACTTCCATTTCAACTGAACCGATTGTCGCAGTCTTTGAATGCATTCGCTCGTCTGCGCTAGTCGTTTTCCTCAAAGTCGGCTTCAACCATAGCGCCGTTTTTCTCTAGCAAAATTTTGATCTGTTTTTCGGCCCGGCCCAGCCGGTCGCGGCAAAACTTGGCGAGCTTCATTCCCTCGGTATAAAGATCAATCGCCTCTTCGAGAGTAGGCTCGCCCTGCTCGAGTTTTTCGTTTACTTCCTCAAGCCGTGTAAGGGCGCCTTCAAAACTCTCGGGCTCGCTGGTTTTCTTCGGCGCTGTCTTTTTAGATGTTGTTTTTTTCGTGTCTGCGTTCATGCTATACTTTCACTAACTGGTGTTCCACTCTTTGCTGACTTTTTCCACACTCCCGCTCAGTTTACCCCGGCGCAGGAAAATATCAATCTTGTCTCCGGGCTTTGTTTGTTCAGCTGCGGTTATCACCCCGCCGGTGGTTCCATCGGGGCGAATCATACGGGCCACAGAATATCCCCGCCCCAGAGTCGCCAGAGGCGAAAGCGAGTCCAGCCGCCCGATGGCCAATGATAGCTCATTTTGCATGCGCTCGAAACCGCCACGCGCGGAAAGCCGAAAGCGAGATTCGCTGTTGTCCAAAGATTGTTCGCGTTGGCGAATTATGTCCTCCGGGTCGGCAAAAACACCACGAGTTGTAATACTCTCTATTCGCTCCCGCAAATCGACAACCAGACGCTCCAGCCGGGAGCTCAGATTTTCGCTGTGGGTGCGGATATTCTCCAGCGCCGACTCGGCTTCCCAGGCGGAAATTTCCGCCGCGGCGCTGGGAGTGGGCGCGCGATAATCCGCCGCCAGATCAGCCAGGGTGGTGTCTACTTCATGTCCCACTCCGGCAACGACGGGAATCACGGAGCGAACTATCGCCCGAACGACAATCTCAGTATTGAATGCCCATAAGTCCTCTAATGATCCTCCACCCCGCCCGACAATGATAATGTCTATATCATCGCGCGTATTGAAATAATCCAAACCCTCCGCGATTGTATCTTCGGCTCCATCGCCTTGCACCGCGGCGGGGAAAATTATTAGCTTGATCGCGGGATTGCGTCGGCTGGCTACGTTGACGATGTCGCGAATCGCGGCGCCGGTTGGCGAGGTTACCACTCCGATTGTAAATGGATATTCCGGGAGGTCTTGTTTGCGATCTTCTTCGAAGAGTCCTTCCTCGCTCAAGCGTTCATAGAGCTGACGAAAGGCGATTTCAAGTTCACCAGTTCCGACGGGGATCAGCGCGCGAGCGTTTAATTGATACACTCCCCTTTTTTCATAAACCGCAATTGAACCCAGCGCGCGAATTTTCATTCCGTTCTCTGGTTCGAATCGTAACCGCGCTCCGGCGTTGCGCCAGATGACAACTTTTAGTTCGGCGTTTGCGTCTTTGATTGAGAAATATCTATGGCCAGAGCTGTGATGCCGGTAGTTGGAGACTTCGCCTTCTACGCAAACTTCCGCCCATGACTCCTCGAGCAACCCCTTGATCTCGCGAGTAAGTTCACTGACTGTGTAAACTTGAGGTTCATCGGCGCCATCGTGAACATATATTCTTCCTCCACCAGTTCCAGGAGTTCTGAATCTTTTTGTCATTTAACATTTTCCCTTGTGACACTGTTCTTAGCGCTCGATTTATTCAGTGTAGCTGAGAATTTTTCTTTCAGCCGCGCTTTGATCTTTTTCGCCAGCCTCGCTGGAATTCCCGGCGTGGCTGAGATTTCCGCCTCGCTGGCCTCGGATATTTTCTTAACCGAACCGAATTTTTTCAAAAGCGCCTCGCGCCTGGCTGGACCGACTCCCTCTATATTGTCAAGCTGGGATGACACTGTGCGCTTTTTGCGCAATGTGCGGTTGTACTCGACTCCGAAGCGGTGGGCTTCGTCGCGAACCTGTTTCAACAAACGCAAGGCAGGCGAGTGTTTTGGAAGAGTGATTGGCTCTTTACGCCCCGCAATAAAAATCTCTTCAAGTCTCTTGGCTAAACCGATTACCGGCAGACTTGTCACCTTGAGCGATTTCAATTCGGCCAACGCTGAATTTAGTTGGCCCTTGCCACCGTCGATCACAACCAGATCAGGGAGGCTTTGCCTCTCTTTTGTTCGACGCAAAAAATATCGTCCGACAACTTCGCGCATCATAGCGTAATCATCCCGACCTTTAACAGTCTGTATTTTGAACTTGCGATACTCAGCTTTGTACGGTTTAGCGTCGCGAAAATATGACATCGCCCCGACCGCCTCGGTTTCGGCGGTGTTTGAAATATCGAAACAACATATATGACGGGGAGGATTCGCAAAACCCAGCGCTACCTGCAGCGCCTCGACCATTGGAGCTATTTTTTCGCGGTGTCCCCGTTTTTGGATTAGAATTTCCTCCAGTGAAAGCCGAGCGTTTGATTCGGCCATTTCGACCAGGCGAACATTATCGCCTTTCTGCGGCGTATGAACTTTTACTCGCGATCCCTTTGCGCCGGAGAGCCACTTTGCTAGAAGCGCTTTGTTCTCTAGTTCAAACGGCAGGTACAGCTCTTTGGGCAGGGAGCTTTGATGATTGTAGTATTGTTCAAGGAACGCCTCCAAAACTGTTTCCTTTGTGTCAATTTCTCCCGGAGTGACTCGCAAAGTCTGGCGGCCAATCAATATGCCTTCGCGTATTTGCAGAACAACCGCCATGCCCTCGCCTTCTTTCAGAGCCAGTGCGACAATATCGCGGTCAACGGATTTGCCCACATCCATTTTTTGTTTTTCGCTTACCGAGCGCATCGCCTCAATCTGATCGCGCAGTTCCGCCGCACGTTCGAATTCTTCGCTTGCCGAAGCAGTTTTCATTTTCTCTTCAAGCTCATCAATCAGGCTTAAGTTTTTGCCTGACAAAAAAAGCAAGACCGCATCTATCGCTTCGCGATAACTTTCTTCGCTCTGCAAATCCTCGCAGGGCCCGTGACAACGCCCAATATGAAATTCCAGACAAACTTTTTGCTTTTTCCCCTGTGGATGGGGTATGGTCAATTTGCATGTGCGAATCTTGAAGAGTCCACCGATGAACCTGATTGTATGACGCATTGATTTCGCGCTGGTATACGGACCGAAATATCGGCTTCCGTCATTTTTTATTCGCCGTGCGACCAGGATTCGCGGGAAAGGTTCATTTACCGTCACCTGAATATAAGGCAGATGCTTGTCGTCTTTGAGATCAATGTTATATCGCGGCTTGTGCTCTTTGACAAGATTGGCCTCAAGAATCAGCGCTTCAACTTCGGAGTCTGTGACTATAACTTCCATGTCGCGCACGAGCGAAATCATCCGCGCGGTTTTTGGATCCGCTTCGCGCTTTGAGAAATACGAGCGCACTCTGCTTCGGAGCGATTTGGCCTTGCCGATATAGATTGGCTTGCCGCGGGCGTTCTTAAATAGATACACTCCGGGCGATTTCGGAGCTGACTTAACTTTCTCAGCCAGCGCTTTAGACAATCTATCGAGACTTGAAGGTTTCGCGTTTATTTTGTTCTGGTTCATTGCTCTGTCTCTAAAATTAACAAATACAGAATAGCCACTCCTTTTTCTAACCGCATACCGAAATTCTCCGGTATCTGAGATAATGTAGAAAGATTTTGCTTCCGGCGCACCGGAAACGTTGGGGAAAATCTGAGCGCCAGGGGATAATT
>JACZUZ010000268.1 GCA_022572905.1 Candidatus Zixiibacteriota bacterium
AGCCCGGGAGATCATCCCACCTGATTTTCCAAACTAATTGGTGAATAAAATTCGACTAATTGATACGCTCAAAAAAACGTGTGTCATAACGAGGGACAACGCCTGCGGAGGTAGCTTTTGATGAAGTTTGGTATGAAATATCGTAAAACGACAAGAGATAGTATGAAATTCTCACAAAGCATGGAACGACGATTCCAGTTAGTTTGTCGAACCGTGAAAGTAATGTTGGGCGTGTTTGCCGCGCTCCTTGTTTCCGCATCGCTTTCATTTGCGGTAGATTACGGCCAGATTAAGGGCCAAGTAATAGATAAGAAATCGAAAGAGCCTATGCCCGGTGTGTCTATTTCTTTGGTGGGGACTTCGCTGGGCGCAATTTCGGATGAAGAAGGCAAGTATGTTATTCGTAACGTCCCTCCGGGCGAACACAAGCTCAAAGTCTCGAGCATCGGTTATGCCGAGATGGAGTTTACGGAAGTGCGAGTTTTTACTGGGCTTACTTTTGAGCAGAACATTACTATGGAAATTCAGGCTGCTGACATTGGCGAGAAAATTGTCGTCACGTCTGATCGGCAGATAATAGACAAATTCGAAGTCGCCTCGACCCATAAACTTCATAAAGAAGAAATTCTTCGCAAACCGGTTACTAATGTTAATGATCTGGTCAAAACAATCGCCGGTGTGAAGCTTAACAACGAAGGCCAGGTCTTTATTCGCGGTGGTCGCGCCGGTGAAATCGCCTACTATGTAGATGGTGTGAATATTCGCGACCCTGTCAGTGGCTCGCAATCGTTTAGCAATATTAGTCTAACATCAGGCTCCGCCCAGGAAGTGCAGGTTATCAAGGACGGTTTTGATCCTGAGTATGGGAATGCGCTCTCTGGAGTAATCAAGATCACATCTCAAAAAGGAAACCCCGACAGAACATCGCTTGTAATGCAATTCATAACGGACGATTTCGGCAATTCGTCTCTGAATAAGTTCTCACGAAACTATGATTACCTGCGCTTTTCTCTTTCGGGACCGGATCCGCTCTTTACTACTAAAATCTTGCCTGCGCTTGGCATAAATTTTTTGAAGGATAAGGAATTCACCTATTATTTTTACGCTGATGTCCAGAAAACCAACGGTTCATATAACGCGTTTGATTATGTGGATGGTCCGAATAACAGACTTCTGGATAATCTCAATGTGTTTGGTTTCGATGTGCCTGAAAGGTTAATCAACAACTACAGCCTCAATACCAATATTTCTTTCAAGCCAGAAAGAAATCTTCATTTCACCATTTTGTATCAGGCCAGCGTCAATCGATTCTCAAGTTTCAATAACTCCCTTTGGCAATATAGATTTACTCCAGGCACAACTACTCAGAGCGACAATGGTCGGCAACTGGGGGCGCTGAAAATGTCGCACAATATTTCAAAAGACTTTCAATATGAAATTATCTTTTCGTACAAGAAAAACAAAGTTGAATTCGGTCCAGGGGATCCCGCGAATCCCGGTAAAGTGATGACTCCGGATCAGTTCCTGTTGCAGGATCAGTGGGAGTCCTATGAAGACCTCGATAATAACGGAGTATACACGCCTCCTGAGCCGATTATCAACGTCTTTCCCGATACTTTTTCATATGGCAACGGACTCGCCGGACCTCAATATACCTTCTCCGAATTCGGAGGGTATTTCGACACGCAGTGCGGTTGCTACGTGGGTAACATCGATAATTCCCCTTTAGGCTGGTTGATCGGTGATTTCCAGTTCAATGATAACGGTGGAACGGACTCACTTGAAGGAGAGACCTTTGCGGATTTGAACGGCAATGGTATTTGGGACAGAGGAGATCCATTCAAGGATACGAATGGGAACGGAATATTTGACCCATCACGCGCAGACCTGATCAATAACGACGTGCCCGAGCCGTATCATGACGGAGACATAAATCTTGGCGAGCCGTTTACAGATGTTAACGGCAACGGAATATATGATCCGGGTATTGATATTTTCGTACTTTCAGACGGCCCCGAAAATCAGGACCTCAACAGGAACTCTCGCTACGACGATGCTAATCCCGACAACTGGACCACAGGTGTTCCCTTTATTGATGTTAACGGAAACGGCGTTTATGACTTCCCGAACAGAGTTTATGACCCAGGGGAAGCGTTTACTGATCTTAATGGAAATGGTCGCTACGATGGTAAGGATGATTTTCTCGATTTTAATAATTACGACGATGAAATTCGCTGGCATAAACATGTGGTTACCACCAAGGGTGTTGAGATAAAATTCACTCGGGTTAAGGGAAGCCACGAATTCCGCGGCGGAGCTGAAGTGCATAAAGATGATTTTGACTATCAGGACATAAAAAGACCCTACCAGTTCTACACGGGCCGACCAGATGGTGGAGTTTACCCCGACAGAGGGTCAGGACGCGAATTCTTTAGCTATTCTCCCTGGCAGGGTAGCGTCTACTTCAGGGATAAAATGGAGTATGGGCAAATGATAGCTAGCTTGGGTGTTCGCTGGGACTATTGGTTGCAGTCGGATGGCCTTTTAGAGGTCGCTTTGGCGGACGCTACGAACACCGGCGACATTATCGGCGACAGGCATACTTTCTCACCGAGAATAGGATTCTCATATCCGATTTCTGATATGGCGAAAGTATTCTTTAACTACGGCCATTTCTACCAGTTACCGGACTACGACTTTCTCTATGCCAGACCAACAACATCCGCCGATAGAAATGATGTAATCGGTAATTACAATCTCGATTTTGAAAAAACGATCCAGTACAGCTTCGGAGTTCAGTACAAACTTTCTGATGACTATGCTCTTCGAATTAGTGGTTACTATAAGGATGAATTTGACAAAGTTGAACAGGGCGATGTTATCGTTGGCGCTTTAAGAATAAGACAGTACCAGAATCGAGCATATGCGCGCGGACGTGGATTCGAACTCGGAATAGACAAGCGCGGCGGTATTATTAACGGGCAAATCAATTATACCTACGCTTTCGCTTTTGGAAAAGAGTCTCAGACCAATCAAAACTATATTTCTGATGCCGCTATAAGCCAGCAGTCTTTGAATGAAACTCCGATTGATATTGATGTTCGCCATGCCGCGAATATCGCTCTTCAGGTCGTAGTGCCAAGAAACATGGACGCATCTTTGTTTGGCATACCTATCTTCAACGAATGGACTTTGAGTATTGAAGGCCAGCTGGAGACCGGCAGGCCATATACCCCCGCGCGCGAGTTCCCTAATCTATTCCTGCCTCCGGGACAGCAACCCGATGACAACTCGTTCCGCTTACCCGGACGTCTGGAATTTGACATCCGCTTCGAGAAAACATTCCGCGTTACAGGAATCACATACAATGCGATAATGTGGGTGGAGAATATATTCGATAACAAGTATGTCCGTGGCGTACACACCAATACAGGACTTGCCTACACAGCGCGGAATCCCAGTGGACAAGTGTTGGGTGGCACAGAATTCGATCGAACGCCATTCTACTACGCCGCAGGAAGAGAGATTCGAGTTGGATTGCAAATGCAACTCTAGCGTCTTGGCCGAAGGCGACACAACAACTGATTCCTCACATGAATGTATACCAAATGAAGATTACGGATTACAGATTGCGCGCCTCGAACAACCTCGCGGCGGGAGGTAAAAATATGAAAGATAGCTTTGATCGTGTTTTGATAATCGCTCTGATATTTATCGGAAGCGTAATTGGTGGCAAATCGGCTTTCTCTCAAGCAAAAGTCGGAACCACAGGTTTGAACTTCCTTGAGCTTGAAGTCGCCGCGAGAAGTATGGGTATGGGAGGCGCATTCACTGCAGTTGTTGATGATGTCTCAGCCATTCACTACAACCCTGCGGGTCTGACATTTCTTTTCTCAAAAGAAGTTATGTTCACTCAAGTGACAATGCCTGCGGATATAAACCTGAATTTCGCCGCAATTGGATTACCTTTG
>JACZUZ010000269.1 GCA_022572905.1 Candidatus Zixiibacteriota bacterium
GTTTTCCTTCCTGTTTCTGCATGGTGGCTTCATGCATCTTCTGTTCAACATGCTCATGCTCTGGATGTTTGGGGCGGAATTCGAGACGATGTGGGGGGGGCGGCGTTTCCTTCGATTTTACATTTTGTGTGGGTTGAGTGGGGCGCTTTGTTCGTTGATGTTCAATTCTGGCTCACCGTCTGCGATAATCGGAGCGTCCGGGGCCATTTATGGTATTTTTGCCGCGTACTGGCGTCATTTTCCTGATCGCGTTCTGCATATTTATTTTGTCATTCCGGTCAAGGTTCGCTACGCTATTCCCGGTCTTTTCCTCTTCGGGTTTCTTTTCGGCGGAGAGGGTATCGCCCATTTAGCCCATTTTGGAGGCGCTATTGTTGGTCTTGCTCTTTCGGGTCGCAGGTCGTCTTCTGTCGGTCGTAAGTCGTTCTCTTTCAAGGAGGCTATGCAAAATCGGAAGAAAGCCAAGTTAGAAATCAAAGCCGAGGAAAATCGCCGAGAGGCCGGGGATGTGATGCGCAGAGTTGACTCAATATTAGATCGCATAAATGAAGTAGGGCTCGAGAATATTTCGGATGAGGACAGGAAGTTTCTTGAGCAAGCCGGCGAGAGAATGTCGGGCGATAAAGAGCGAAGACCTTAAAAGATTGCACCTGTTTTTGTCGATATATGTCTTTAGAGAACTGACTTGCGGGAAATGCGATGTCCAAGCGAATTCTACTCATAGAAAAGGATGAGCCGATCCGGAGCGCCGTGGAACGCGCGCTTCGTCAAAATGGCTATGAGGTTATCTCAGTCGATTCAGCCATACGCGCCGAAGGGATTCTAGGCATTTCTGAGTTTGACCTGGCCGTAATTGGCGCCGGGATAAATTGCGATGACGGAACTCCACTATATAGCGAATGGGCAGACAATGCAGCCGAACGCGGCCCCGTTTTGGTTATCTACTCGGATCGCACTTCCAAGCCCAACTTGCCGGAGGAGGCGATGGTTGAATCCCCTTTTATGCCCGATGAATTGTTATCGAAAGTCGCTGTATTCGCCGGAAGTTCTTCAGACGCCTCCGCCAGGGAAGAGGCGTTCTTTGATGATAAACCTCTTGATGATGACGCGCTTGACGCCGCTTTGGGCCTGGATAAGATTGAAGTGCAGGAGTCTGAGGTCCGTAACGAAAGCGGTGACACGGAGGTACCGCATAAAAAGAAAGTAGAAAGCCTGGTCGGATACGATGCGGAGATCACCGCAACGTCGCGCCATACGGAGAAAACCTTGACAGACACGGCTAGAATTGACCTAGCGTTACAAAGTAACAAGACAGCGCTGCAGAAACCTCCTGCTATTCATAATCCTGAAGATAAAATTGAGGTTGCCTCGCCCTCCTCCAGCGTAAATCCTGCATCTGAATCAGGAGGCCACGATTTCGCGTGGTTTGAGTCTGAAATGAAAGTATCAGGAGCGGCTGGGCAGGATGCGAAGTCCAAGCCGACCAAGGCCCCCCCAGCAAAACTCGCTTCCACTCCGGCTCAGACTTCTCCGGGGCCGGACTCTGACACTGATGTGTTCAACTGGTCGGGAGACGGAAAATCGGTCAGCAAGGACCTTGTCAACGCTATCGCCAGTAGTGTTGCGGATAAATTGCTGGAGCGTCTCGATACGGACAAGTTTCATCAGCTTATTGAGAGAGAAATTCGCAATCACTTGGCGAAAAAGTCCGGATAGCTGTTCTCAGAACTCAAATCGTCAGTTAATTACTACTTCTATTGGCGCCCGATCAATTCTTCATTAGGGCTTTCTGCTCTGAAGATGAAAATCCGGCTCCGGACACTGGCCCTCTCAATCAATTCAGATTTCCCTCTTGCCAGGGAATCTCTTCGAACTTATTATCGCTTCGGGTGGGGTTGACTAGTCTGACGCTTGGAAATATATTTTTGGCGCTGGTAGCTCCGGCTTTAGACTTCCATGATTAAGAAAAACCGAATCGGGAGCCTTTGAGGGAGAAATAAAAGATATCTCTACCAGTCATGAACTCAATTGAGGAATCTTTTTAATTACGCCATGCCAGATAAGAACTCCCCCAATACTGTAATCGCGATCTGCGTTCAGGAAATTAGTGAAGATGGTTCGAATCTAGAGCTTGATGAAAGATTCAACGAAAAACATATTAAATTCTTAGACCAGTCCTTCACAGCGGACACATTGGTTTCTGCGCTTTCAGCTCCGAATGTCGCGGTACGGCTATTTTTTAGTAACGACCCCGATACGGTCGCTTCGGTGAAAACCATTCTCTCCTATCTCCGATCAAGGGAGGGAAAAGAGAAACTCCTCAGAATTGACAATGGCAATTTCAAGGAGGTTGAACTTCCAGCTAAGCGCTGGGGGATCAAGATGGAAGAGGCGTTCAAGTTCTGCTTTGAGGAAGGATTCGATCGTGTGATATTTCTCGGTAGCCGCTCACCTACCGTGAAGGTTGACATGCTGGTTCAGGCGATCAGAGAACTGGAGAGTCATGACGCCGTATTTGGGCCAACGGTAGAAGGTCGCTATTACTTGCTGGGGATGAATGGTAAATACCATACAAGCATGGCTCAATTCGACTGGACATTGCCATCGCTCTATTCGGATGTTTCCAGCGCAATGACAAGGATGGGAATTGACTGGACCGAAATGCCGATCTGGTATGTTGTCGAGCATCCTGAAGATCTCGAATACCTCATCCGCGATATAAACCAGTTCCGAGTAGAAGGTGATGAAATCACTGCGCATGAAACCGAAAAAGCTCTCCAGCGAATATTTCCGGAATTGGAATGACGAATCTAGCGCTCGCGTCCTCCCCACTGGCCACATCTTTCAGTGGTTTTGTTGTCAAAATTAGAAGAATATATTTTAGCTGAAGGGATAGTATCGATTGAAACGTGCATTACAAGCTCTGACCTGGGGAGATGTTCAACGTCTGGTTCCGAGCGAAATCGATACTATTATTCTTCCGGTAGGGACAGTTGAAGCGCACGGCGCATCCTGCATCGGAACAGATAACTATATTCCTGATTCGCTGGCGATTGAAATCGCGCCGCGCATTAACGCGCTTATCGCGCCAATTGTGAATCACGGTATAACTCGTTCACTTAATTCGTATCCGGGCTCATCAACAATTGGAGTTGAAACTTTCGTCAACTATATCAAAGATATTCTAGTTTCTTATCATCACTCAAAATTCAAAAACATAATAATTTTCAATGGTCATGGGGGAAATAACAGCGCATTGAAGAGTCTTGCGCTGGACATCAATCATCAATATCGACTGAATGTTGCGGTTCTGCATTGGTGGGAATTGTGCTCGGAAGTTACAGAGTCATTTTATGGCGAATCGGGAGCCCATGCTGGACTGGATGAAACCGCCATGGTTCAGGCTATTGATCCGGCATTGGCTGATTCAAAACAATTCGATCCCGAAATGATTTACACATTTGTACGAGGAGCGGATGTTTATCCGGTTCCGGGAACAATTTTGACTGGACAGAAGGGACAGGGTGCGCCGAATTTTGATGTCAAACGGGCGAAAGAATACTATAAGAAAGTTGTCGAAGAAGTCGGCGCATTCGCGGAATTTGTAATAAAGCGCTGGCGGGACGCAGGTTTATGTTGAGGGTTTTGTCTCAACCTAAGCCGGAATCGGTTTGGTTCTTGCTGTAGTTTTTAGTAATGTTCTTTTCGCTTTAATCTTTGACTATATAAATTTACCGAGCATGGAAAATAAATCACAACAAAAACGTTCTCTACCAGTACGTTTTATGCTTTCGCTCGGGATCGTTTTGTGCCTTGTCGTAAATGTAGAAGCGTATGAAGCTCTCGACTCCACTCGATTCATTGTGGGCCCAGGCGACGCATTCAGTGTTAGCTTTTTTGACGCGGCCGTTGCAAAAATAGAGTTCGAAGTTTCTATTGAGGGTAAAGTAACGATTCCCACAGTG
>JACZUZ010000270.1 GCA_022572905.1 Candidatus Zixiibacteriota bacterium
TCGCCGACCGGCTGATTCAGATTCTGGATGTGCAGGGCCAAACAGAAATCGGTTCGGTTCAGCAACATCGCGTTACTGTCAATTCTGATGAACTCCTCTCAATGCCGCCGGTGGTGCAGGCCAATATAATTCGCGTGGCCGCGGAGGAAGGGCGCCATCTCTATCAGGTTATCTGGATGCTCGATTCTCAGCGCGACAATTGGACCTGGGCCGGCCATCCCAGCAATCCCGGCGATGAAACGATTGATAAACTGCTCAACATACAGATGGGCGATTATCGCCTCGAGGCGTTCAATATCAGTTGGGGGAATATCCTCGACGCGGCTATTTATATGACACTGATTGATCTGGTCGGCAAGTATCAACTCGAAATGCAAACATTCTCAAGTTATCTGCCAATGAGTCGCTCGATGGCCTGTATGCTGGATGAAGAGTTTTTCCATACCGGAACAGGGCGCGGGATGTTTTTCAGTTATATTTCTCAGGCGACGAAAGAAAAGGGCAATTATTCGCTCCAGGATGTGCAGAAGACATTCAATCTCTGGTTCCCTTACGCGCTTGAAATGTTCGGCGATATTCGCGGCGGGGATACTAATATCACTCTCGGTATCAAAGCCAAAACGAATCTGCAAGCGCAGAGGGAATATGTTAACGAAGTTCGCACACAGGTTGTGCGCTCGGCCAATCGGCGTATCGCCCAGCTCCGCAGTCCGAAGGCTGATCCATTCAAAGTCGATTTGGGAGATGAAACATTCTACTGTCCCGACACGCTCTTTTTCCGCAGGCAGGGTCTGGAAGAGATTTTCGAGCCGTATGACGTACACGGCAATCTGCTGGACGTAAATGCGGACGAGTATTTTCGCTATCTTTCCAAAGTTCTTCCGGAATACTATATCAAGTCAGAGGATTTCACGCGCTATCAGGAGTATTATCGCGACGCCTGGCGTGACGGCACGAAATTGGTGCGCAAACATCTGGAGTTCCCCGACTCCGAAGGCGCCGGCGGCGTATCGCCGAAGTAGATAAAATTCTCATTCTGATCTTGCCCATCATGCTAGAAGTAATCATTCCTATAGTCGTCTTGCTATTAGCAGGCGCAGGGTATCTTATCAGGCAGATATATATTGAACCCGTAAAGAGATTTAGACTTATCAAGGAAGATATTGCTGGGGCGTTGGAATATTATGCGAATGTTTATAGCAATCCGATTGTGATTAATCCCGAACTAGAATTTCCAGAAAACTATTCGCAGGCATCTGCCAGTATTAGAAAACTTGGGACCGAGTTGAAAGCATGTATTCAAGAATTACCAGACAACAAATTAGTTAGATTTGTATTTGGTTTGCCATCTCACGAGCTCATACGAGAAGCGTCCAAGAACTTGATCGGAATTTCAAACGGAATGTCTTGTAATTCAGACAATATGGTGTTTAGACTTATTGATATGAATCACAAAAGAAGAGATGAAATCAGAGAGTTCTTGCGAATCAAGCCATAATAGTCAAGACCGCGCTGGGCCTCATCCTATAGTCGTTGATCACGACCTGTGGGTCTTGACCTACAAAAAAGCAAAGCGACGAGATTGTCATCCCGAGGCTTAGTGAGGGATCTAACTTGATAGAGTGCTGAATTCTAGGGCGAACGATATTGCTGGCTCCCTGCCAGATTCTTCGCTTCACTCAGAATGACATAATTGGTGCGCGGCAGATGTCCGAACTCGACTGAGCTCGTCGTAGTCACATCTGCCCGTCATCCTATATGATTCGGGCGCCCTTGACCACGTTCCGATCTCCCCATATCCTCCCCACATGTCCAAACGCCAGATAGTACTCGAATCGTTCAATGTCAACGGCATTCGCGCAGTCGAAAAGAAGGGCTTCATTGACTGGCTAAAGAAAAGCGATCTGGATGTTCTGGCTATTCAGGAAACCAAAGCCCATATCGGTCAGTTATCCGACGAGCTCAAAAATATCGACGGATATGAAACTCATTTCAATTCCGGCGAACGCAAAGGCTATAGCGGTGTGGCGGTTTACACGCGCCTTAGACCCCAAAAAGTCGCCACGAAATTTCCCGGAATATTAAACGACGAAGGCCGTATGATTCGCCTGGATTTCCCGCAGTTCGTCTTGCTGAATGTCTATTTTCCAAATGGCAAAATGGGCCCCGAGCGTCTCAAATACAAAATGGATTTCTATGCGGCTTTCCGGAAGTATGTCGCCGAGCTCCGCCAGGACGGGCAATTTGTTTTGGTTTGCGGCGATGTCAATACCGCGCATAAGCCAATCGACCTTTCCCGCCCCAAGGAAAATGAAAAGACTTCCGGATTTCTGCCCGAAGAACGCAAATGGGTGACCGAATTCCTTCATGACGGGTTTTTGGATACTTTTCGAGTATTCGACCGCCGCCCAAATCAATACAGCTGGTTTGATATGAAAACCCGGGCCCGGGAGCGAAATGTCGGATGGCGCATTGATTACTGGCTGGCCTCCGAAGATATGCGTCGGACTCTCCGCGCCGCGTATATCAGACAGGATGTCGAAATGTCCGACCATTCCCCGATTGGCCTCATTATAGAAATATAGATTGAGATTTAGTCTAGAATCCTCAGTTCGCGAAATTAATAATTCACTGGCGCAGTTGAGCGGCGCACAGTAGGTTTCCATTGAGATGTATATAATTCCAAAACGAGGGAGGAAATTATGATTTCAGAAAGAAACAAATTCAAGCTGGCCCGGATGATATTGGCGCTATTCGCTCTATTTATATTCACGGCGGCATGCGGATCCGATCAGGCCAAAGAAACAGCCGATTTGGGCGCGGGTGCGGATGATCAAATCGCCAGCGAACAAACCGAAGAAGCGGCGACGGAGACATCCAGCGAAACCGCGAACGAACGAGCTAAAGACACAACCCCAAAGACGTCCAACGAAACCAAAGCCTCAACCAAGCAAACCAACGTAGCTACGACGGAAACATCCAACGAAACCGAAACTCCAACCACTCCATCCGAACCTCAAACCGTTGAACTAGAGGTCCCTTCGGGAATGAATATTGCTATCACGCTGGTGGATGAAATCGAGTCTGGCCAGAATCAAACCGGCGACAAATTTCGGGCCACGCTGGATGAGGACATTGTGATTGGCGGAAGAACTGTCTTCGCGGCTGGATCTGAAGTGGAGGGCTTGATAGAAAAGGCGGTCGGGTCGGGTCGCCTCAAAACAGACGCAGAGCTTAAGATCACGCTTAAATATTTGGACGGCCAGGAAATCTTCACCAACTCAATCGAAGACAAAGGCTCTTCTCACAAAAAGCGTAACAAAGAGCTGATCGGAGGCGGCGCCATAGCGGGTGGAATACTCGGAGCGCTAAAAGGCAAGGACATCAAAGGCGCCATAATCGGGGCAGCGGCAGGAGCGGCAATCGGAGCCGGAGCGGCCACGTTGACTGGCAAGCAGAATCTTCGCTATGAACCAGGTACTAAGTTGAGCTTTGCCTTAACAGAGCCGATTATTGTGGAAATGACAGCCGAAAAATAGCGCAGGAAACTCACGCTCGAAAATAAGCTGACCTGTCAAAGGTCGGGCCATAATATAAGAAAACAGGCCGGGATGAAATCATCCCGGCCTGTCGGTCTAATTACACGGAACTACTGTATCCACTTTAGGGATACTGAAATTAGACGGCAAGACTAAAACCTAAGAAGAGCTATCCCTTCCGACGACGCGCAGTTTTCTTTCTCGCGGTTTTCTTGCGAGCTGTTTTACGACGCGCAGTTTTCTTGCGTGTCGTACGCTTTCTCGCGGTTTTCTTGCGAGCGGTTTTGCGACGAGTTGTCTTTCTAGCGGTCGTTTTCCGACGAGCTGTCTTCTTGCGAGCGGTTTTGCGCCGAGTTGTCTTTCTTGCGGCGGTTTTCCGACGGGTGGTCTTTCTCGCGGCTTTCTTGCGGGTGGTTTTCTTCCTT
>JACZUZ010000271.1 GCA_022572905.1 Candidatus Zixiibacteriota bacterium
TCCGGCCGGACTGGGTTTCGATCCCGATATTCCTCCCACAATTGATCGGCGCGTGCTTGAATCTATGGTGAAGGTGGGTGACGGCGAAACAATCGTGCTCGGAGGCTTGGTCAGTACGACTGAAACTGAATCGGTCAAGAAATTTCCCTTTCTTGGAGATATTCCCATCATTGGCAGATTATTTCAAAACAAAACGAAAACATCAAATAAGTCAGAGCTGATGATTTACATCACACCACATGTCTATTATGGATCCGAAGGTTCAATAAATATTGAAAATGTGATCAGATAGAGAGTATGAAAGTGTTCAGGAGACTTTTCTCAATTCTTAAAATCCCAAAAGCGCCTGCAATATTATTTGTAAACGAGGCGGGGATAGTCGTCTGGGATCCAGATGAAAACGATTATAAATCGGCTCACTGTATCTTTGAAACTTCAGACACGGAGAGTTCATCTATCGCAAAAGCGCTGAAATGGGTCGTTAAGCATAGATTGCACGAAAACGATAGAAACATCAGCGTAGTTTTGGGTGGCAAGTACTCGCTTACGCAAATCATCGATCCAGGCGATGCAAACGCGCTTCTTGGTTCGGAGACAAACATAGTAAATAATGTCTCAAGTGTTTCAAGAGAATTCATTACAAGAAAAGTCAAAGAAGATAAGGCGCGTGAATGTATTGAGCTAAGAATTTTCAATACGGATATCATCGAATTGATTAGGAAAATATCTATTGAATACAGAATACATCTGATATCGATTGAGCCCCTCACAAGCGTAATATCAAGAATCTTCGAGAATGATCCGTGAGTGACAAATACTATCGGAGTCAAAATGCCCTTTGAGACTATTATTATTGAGCGAAGCGGTAGTGGCACACTCAATATAGTGTCGGAGGTAGGAAACTTTTCGTCTGACAAGTCATCCGCTCTTTTATCTCGTTGCGCGAATACTTTGTCACTGTCGGATTTCTTAAGCGCCGTCAGAGGAAAAGCAAAAACACTTTTTGGAGAGGTTAGTATATTTCGATCTTATCGTAAAGCCTTTGATTCTGTTGAAGACGATTCCCTGCGATACAAGTCCAAACGACAAGCGCTGCGTTTCGGAAGGATAGCTCTTGTCCTGTCAGTTGTACTGGCGATTTCAGGGATAACTCAAACTTTGCAAAGAACAACTATAAGTGAGGCTGACGAAGGACTGGCGTCACTCATTGAGAGGAGAGATGAGCTCAAGGAAAACATTCGAGAGTATGAATTGGCGAGCTCTAAAACAGTAAGTTTTGCGGACATTAAGCCATCGGTATTCTTGAGTCGATTGGGACAGGAAAAATCCGATGGAGTGATTCTTGTTTCGGCCGAGATGAAAACGGGCGAGGGCTCCTCTAAGGATGAATTGTCGCTCTCGGGAACTGCACAGAATGAAGCGCAAGTATTTAGCTATGCGAAGTTACTCGAGAGTTATTTCCCGGGCCATGAAGTGTCCCTTGTGTCGCTTAATGATAAGGCTTCGAGAAGAGGCGAAGGAGAGCGACTAAAAGTGTTCATGCTAAAGGTGATTACGCCATGATCTACAATGTAATTTCACATCTTTGGCGCCACAAGTCTGTGATGGTGTTTCCAGCTCTTGTGGTCACTCTGAGTGTCCTGACTGTTATATTTTTAGTTTTGTGGGATTTGAGTCTTGTAAATGACGCTCTTGCAAGCGAAAACACAATTGAAAGTTCTCAATCGGTTGCGTCGGATATTCAAGTATTGCAAAAGACGCTAAGTGCGATCAAGAGTAATACTGAGATTAGCGAAAAGAGTGTGCAAGATGCTCTTGCCGGACTTTCACGAAAATATGGCGTCACAGTGCGGGAAATACGGCGCTATGAACGAACTTCAAGGAAGAAAACACAACTGTTTATTGATATTGATCTTGTAGGAGGGTACCCGGAGTCACTTAAATCGCTTAGAAGTATTGAATCGTGGACGGACTTAAAATTGACAAGAGTTGAAATAAAGGCGGATACGGATAATCCGAGGTTTGTAGTTCTCTCACTTGGGTTGGTGGAATTGTAGGCGAGCGCATGAAATCGAATCGCGTAAAAAAGATCATCCTTGCAGTATTAACCTTAGTAGTGGTCTACATATGGTACGGCAATCTGAAGATATATACCGGAACGGATACAGTTTCAATCGTATCGGCAGAGCAAGAAAGTAGTAAGAATGTTTCTGGATCAAAGCCAGAGAACGTGCTGACATACATAGAGCCAAAGCTGAATCCTTTTGAAGCTCCAGAAAAAAGCGATGCCTCTCCAGGTCAAAACAAGCGTCGGATAGTGAATAAAATACCCGACCCACCCCCTAAAGCTCCATCGCAAAGTTATAAGATGGTAGGATCGCTCAATTCCGGAAAAACAAGAATCGCTACACTAAAGGAAACAAGTGGTCGGCAGTTATTGATCAGTCCCGGCGACTCTCTGGCTGGTTGGAAGACAGTGCGCATCCGTCAAGATCGTATCATATTTGGCCACAAGAAGTTACGGGACACTCTGCGTCTTGCCACCATTGAGTTGCAATAGCGTCCTCATCGTAAGATATGCCACAGGTTAAGCGCAAGAAAATTAAGAAGTCGAAGGGAGCTACGATAATTGAAGTCCTGATTGCGCTAACTCTTATATTTATTGTTGTTACTGTTGGACTTCGGCTTCAATCTTCTCTGGCCTCTAAGCTTGGAACGCGACAACTAGAGTACGTGATTTCTGCGGCGGACTCTATTATGGTTGAGATTATTAAAGATTCTACATTGCTGGATGAAAATTTGACGTTCTTTCTTTCGGAGCGGTCAATTCAAGGCCGCATTAAGATTGACACGTCAAATGCGATGAGGAGAATACGAGTTATTCTCCGAGACAGCGCTAGTTCAAAACAGATTCATACTCTTTACTATGAAGAAGAGATCGACAACTAAACACAGAAGTAGCAAGTCACCGTTGTCGTCACAAAAGGGGTTCACTTTGGTCGAGCTTCTGGTTACTCTATTGCTAATTTCCATACTTGGTACCTTAGTCGTGAGCGTCATGAGTTTTGTCAGCAGAACAGCGAATAACGAGTTAACAAAGGTTAGAACATCTGGCGAAATTGCGCTTCTATCAAATATCATTCAAAATGATTTTGAGAGAGGGCGGACGATTCTTTCCGAAGAGTTCGAAGAATCGCACTATGGCCATCCTGTGAAAGATTTCAGGTTAGTTCTTGGTATTGTGGATACAGTTACTTACGAAATATATGAAGGCGCTATTTTTAGAAACAGTCACAGAATAAACGACAGAACAATCTCGGTTGATTCAATAATCTTCAGAAAGCCGGATGATTCTACGGAAGGGTTGCACATTCAACACTATGATATATTCTATACAAAAAAAGGAGAAAGCGATGTCTCACATCAATATGCGATCCTTGCGAAGTAGGCGACAGTCATCTCGTAGGAGTCGTCCAAGACTGAGATCGGAATCAGGGTTTTCGCTGATTGAGCTTTTGATAGTATTGGTGATTATTGGAATTCTGGCAGGAATTGCCATACCTCGCTACATGAGTTCGACTACCAAGGCGAAACAGGTCGAGGCCAAAGAGTTACTCCATCAAATTTACATGATGGAGCGGTCATATTTCCTTGAGCATGACGGGTATTGGATTCCTGACGTCGGTGTTGAAGCCAGCAAAGATTACCCCTATGCCTTCGACCAAATCGGAGTGGAGATTATGTCCTCAGCGCGTTACACATACACGATTGAAGAAACCGAGTCAGGTTTCAGGGCGGTAGCGACATCATACAAATTGGACGATGATCCTGCGGTAGATCGCTGGAGCATTACGGAGTCAGGTAGCTTAATTCCTGAGTCGGATGACAGCGTAGAAAGGTAGAATCTGCGCCAGGCGCACATGTTTTACAGAAAAAAGTTCAAAT
>JACZUZ010000272.1 GCA_022572905.1 Candidatus Zixiibacteriota bacterium
TAACATAGTATCAGTTCGATCCATCTTTTTCGGTTCTGTTCGACTTACAGCGTCTCCATCAGCTGGACATAACTTTCATAACGAAACTCCGGAATTCCACCATCCGAAACTGAATCCTTAACTGCGCAGTCCGGTTCCGAGAGATGCCTGCAGCCAGTGAACCTGCATTCAGGGGCAATTTCATTTATCTCCGGAAAGTATTTCATCAAATTCTTTGGGGTCACTTCCCAGAGCTCCAAAACCTTCAAGCCCGGAGAGTCCAGAATAAATCCGCCAGATTCCAGCTCATGCAACTCAACCCGTGCCGTTATATGCCTTCCTCGTTTGGTCTTTTCGGATACCTTTCCGGTCTGCAGATTTAGTTCGGGACAGATGCTGTTAATCAGCGACGATTTCCCGACTCCGGAATGGCCAACAAACAAGGATTTCTTATCCGCGAGCGCTTTTTGGAGATCCTTTATTCCGACCTTCGTCACAACAGATGTTAGAATGGCCGGTATTCCTATGCGATTATAGCCTGATACAAGGCGATCGACCAAAGCGGATCCGGAGAGATCAATCTTGTTTATGACAACTACTCCGGTCAAGTCTCCCAACTGCGCGGCAACTAAAAATCTATCAATCAGACGCGGATGCAACTCCGGCTCCTTAACCGAGACCACAATTATCATCTGATCAATATTGGCCGCCAGGACTTGCATTTTCCCCTTAATCCCTTTGCTGGGGCGGAAAAATTTCGTGCGCCTTGGCAAAACTTTCTCGATAACACCAGCGCCATCGGATACCAGGCGGAATTCAACATCATCCCCCACAGCGACGGGCGTGACTGATTTGACGGCCCTTTTTACAGAACCTCTCAGTTCACAGGAATAATCCCTGCCGCGATAGCGTACCAGAAAAGATTTACCATATCCCCTGACAACTATCCCCTGAAGAATACCTTGTAGAGCGCCCTGAAAAGCGCCCGGTGTTGTTGAATCCCTTTGAGAGCGATCGTCCATCATCAGCGTTAAGATAAGATATTGCTCATAGAAATACTTTCGACCATGAATTAAATCCCGAAAGGCGCGAAATAAAGGTAATGCCAAACTCTATCAAGAAACCAGAGGGAACTCCGAGATAATTAGTACGAGGGCGGGGGTGCGGGCGGACGTCGAAGATTTCATTTTGAAACCAAAGAACCGCAAAATGATAGAGGAAATTGGAACGCTCTAATTTGCCAAAGAGTATGAACAAGGGTATCTTTTCGAGCTATGGCGGGCCAAGTTCGGAGTTTTCGGCCCGGAGAAAATATGTTCAAAGAATTATTCAAAAAAATAATAGGTGATCCACACCAGAAGGCGATCAAGAAGATTTCTCCGCAAGTCGGCGAAATCAACCAGGTTTACGATACTCTGGAAAAACTCAGCGATGATGAACTTCGCGCCAAAACCGATGTCTTTCGCGCCAGAATCAAAAAAGTAACCGATACTTTCGGTCCCGAAGACCCTGATAAAGGCGAAGAACAGGAGGAGCGCGCCCAGCGGTTAAAGAGAGAGCGCAAGCAATTGCAGGAGGCGCTGGATGAAATCCTCGTGGAGGCGTTCGCGGTTGTCAAAGACGGATGCCGCAGACTGCGTGGGACAAGTTGGCTGGCCGCTGAAATAGAAATCGATTGGGAGATGATTCCATTTGATGTGCAACTTATCGGCGGAATTATCCTGCATCAGGGCAAGGTGGCAGAAATGGCCACCGGTGAAGGCAAAACTCTGGTTGCCACTTTACCGATCTACCTCACAGCTGTCTCCGATCTGGGTGTGCATGTGGTTACAGTTAACGATTTCCTGGCCCGGCGTGACTCGGAATGGATGGGCAAATTACTCGAATTTATCGGAATCAGCGTCGGCTGTATTCAGACCGGAATGTCGCCTCCGGAGCGCAAAATTGAATACGCCAAGGATGTCACCTATGGCACCAACAATGAATTCGGTTTTGATTATTTGCGCGATAACATGTGCTCGCATGCTGATGATATGGTTCAGCGCGGACATAACTTCGCAATTGTCGATGAAGTCGACTCTGCCTTAATCGACGAAGCGCGTACCCCGCTGATTATTTCCGGCCCGGTGCAATCTAATATCCATCAGCGCTATCGCGAGATGAAACCAACCGTCGATACGCTGGTGCGCAAACAGCAGCGCCTTGTCGGCGAATATCTTATCGAAGCCGAGTCATGTCTTAAGAACGGATCCGATGAAGATCGCTATAAGGCCGGACAAAGGCTTCTGGCGGTCTCGCGCGGCGCGCCCAAGAACAAGAAGTTCTTGAAGATGAAAAAAGAGACCGGAATCGCCAAACTTATTACTGATGTCGAAGGGGATTATATTCGTGATAAGAAACTCCATGAACTGGACGAATCGCTTTATTTCGTAATCATTGAGCGCGATAACTCTATTACCCTGACTGACAACGGCGAAGAACAATTCCCCAAGGATGTGCAGGATTTATTTGTTATTCCCGATCTGTCTGAAGCGCTTTCGCAACTTGCGGGCGACGATTCACTCAGCGCTGATGATCGACACCAGAAAACAGAAAAGCTGTATTCGCTCCACGCTGAGCGCTCAGAAAAAGTTCACTCGATTCAGCAACTTCTCAAAGCGTATATGCTTTTTGAAAAGGACGTAGAGTATGTCATTCAAGATGACAAAATCATCATTGTCGATGAATTCACAGGACGGATGATGCCCGGACGTCGCTACTCCGATGGACTTCATCAGTCGATTGAAGCCAAAGAGGGAGTTCGCATAGAGTCGGAATCGCAAACTCTGGCTACTGTCACGCTTCAAAATTACTTCCGCCTCTATTCCAAGCTGGCCGGAATGACAGGAACGGCGGAAACCGAAGCGGATGAATTCGCCGATATCTACGGTTTGGATGTTGTCTGTATTCCCCCCAACAAGCCAATAATACGCGACGACAAGGACGACGAAATCTACCGCACACGTCGCGAAAAATACAACGGTATCATTGAAGAAATCAAAGCTACGCACGACGCAGGCCGCCCCGTGCTGGTGGGTACCGTCTCAGTTGAAGTTTCAGAAACGCTTTCACGAATGCTTCAGCGCCAGAAGATACCCCATAACGTTCTCAACGCGAAATTTCACCAGAAAGAGTCGTCAATTGTAATGCATGCCGGGCAACCCGGCGCTGTGACAATCGCCACTAATATGGCCGGTCGTGGAACGGATATCAAACTCGGTCCGGGTGTTGCAAAAGCGGGCGGTCTGCATATTGTCGGAACTGAGCGTCATGAATCTCGCAGAATTGACCGTCAGTTGCGCGGCCGCGCGGGCCGTCAGGGCGATCCCGGCTCTTCCAAATTCTTCCTATCGATTGAAGATAATCTTATGCGTTTGTTCGGTGGAGATCGTCTGGGAACGATTATGGACAAACTCGGACTGCAGGAAGGCGAAGTAATCAAAGCGAAAATGGTTACTCGAGCAATCGAGCGCGCCCAGAAAAAAGTCGAAGCGCAGAATTTCCATTATCGCAAGCATACACTCGAATACGATGATGTCATGAATGTCCAGCGCAAATGGATTTATCAGCGCCGCTCCAGCGCGCTGACAAGACCCTCTATTAAGGATGAAGCGCTCGAATTGATTGAGGCTACAGTCGATATGTATATTGATTCGCATTGCCCGCCTAAGACGGAGCCATACGAATGGGACCTGGAAGGACTCAAAGCCAATCTTCGCGCGACGTTCTTGTTGAGTGTTGATTTCCCCGATCCTGACAAAGAAACTATTTACACCGATCAACTAAGAAAAAATCTTTTCGGCGCGGTAAAGCATATTTACGAGCAAAAAGAGAATGCTATCGGCTCGGAAACAATGCGCAAACTCGAAAAGAGATCGGAAGAGCACACATCAGAAATCCAAGCACAAGAGGATCTCGAATGC
>JACZUZ010000273.1 GCA_022572905.1 Candidatus Zixiibacteriota bacterium
CGGCGGCGTGGGTGGTGTTGCCACCGCCGCCGCCGATTGTGGATCTGAACCCTTCTGCGGTATTGCCCTGCCCTCCGGATACTGTGGAATAGGAGCCAATCGTCGAATTTCCGTCTAGCGTCGATCCGCCTCCACCCCCCGCTACTACAGAGTAATCCCCGGGCGCAGAGTTATTTCGTCCAGCTACAAAAGCGAACGCTCCGGAATTCGTGTGGCCCGGACCTATAGTTGCTTTACCCGCTATTATGACGTCTCCGACAACATCCAGTTTTGCTGAGGGTGTGGCCGTGCCAATGCCGACGGAATCGTCAATAGTGGTTAAACGAACAATAGTACCGTCGTCTGTCCAGCCACTACTTCCTGTCTCTTCGTTCGCTGTAATCCAACTTGTAGCCGATTGATTCCATTTCATGATCTGTCCGTCGGTAGCGCCCATGTCCGCCAGATCTTGCAATTGTATTGTCCCATCTTCGATCTTTTCAGAGTTCACTGCGCCCAATACCAGATGAGTCCCCCAGATTGTATTTTTCGCTATTTTAACACCAACAATCGTACTATCCGCCATGTCCTACGCAGTCACATTGTTGTCAATCAGCTGAGCGCTACCGATAGAGTTATCGGTCGCTCCCTTAGCAATATCGGCGGTGTCTGAAAATAAGCTTCGACCGGCGTAGTCGGCGGTGTCCGAAAACAGACTTCTACCGGCGTAGTCGGCAGTATCAGCCTGACGCGCCTGATATGAGAACCCAGCAGTGTCAACCGAGCCAGCTTGATGTGCGTAGTTTGCAGTGTCGGCCATGTCGGCCATGAAGGCGAAAATAACCGAGACCATTTGGGTTCGAGGTGAGAGCTCAGGATCGGAACCGACAGTTATCCCAAGCCAAATTTGATTCCCTGCTGGCGAGGCGCTGGAAAAGGGTGTTATTGATCCCAGAGCCACTGCGAATAACCCATCGCTGACTGTAACAGCGCTGTGGGTTTCAGACCAGATTGAAGCGCCTCCCGATGGCGTATCGTACAACGTGAACGTGATTTCATAGTCGCCCGAAAGAGGCGAACCCGGTGTGTCAGTCAATCGGCCTTGATAGTTGATGAGCTGTGGAACTGCGGCCTTTACCGTGGTGAACACCATTAAAACACTTACGAACATTACCATTGAAAATAAGTGTGACTTTCTCATGAGATTCCTCCGGACTTAAAATTGTGAGTATCGTCAGGCCAAAAGAGCGACCGTGGGAATTGTACAGAAACAATATAGCGCCGCACTGAGCGTAATCAACGACTAATTTATGTGTTGCAAAGCGAGAACACTTCAGGAATGCCCGAGACTTAGAATCAAACTTTCCATTCGTTTAGCGGGGTATATATCGGACCGGTTGGGCGAAGGTCTGACTTAAACAGAATAACGCGATCCAGCGTAACAGGAATGGTCTCGATTTTGTACGACTCAAGAATTCTCGCAAGCGCCGACACATCCTCTCGCTCGCGAACTCGGCCCAGAGTAAGATGGGGTTTGAATGAGCGCTTCTCTTTGGGAAACCCAATTAGTTCAAGCGCCTCCTCTATTTTATTGACGAAGTTACGAAGTCTTTGCGGATCGCCATCCAGGTTTACCCAGAGAACGCGCGGGCGATTCAAATTTGGAAACGCTCCCACACGCTCAATCGCGAAGATCAAGGGTTTGTCTTTAGTCTCGTCATTCTGAAGCGGCCGATTGATTGTCTCTACAATCGAACTAACTTTCTCTGAAGGCGTTGCGCCGAGAAATTTTATGGTAAGATGAATTTTGTCAGCGTCAACCCATTTGACACTGTTGCGACCGCCACTCAAACGCGAATGAGGCCGCAAATCGGCGATAATTTCGCCCAGCCTGTGCGCTACATCACTTGAAAGCGCAAACGCTACAAACAGTCTGAGGTTTTCGGAAGACATATGATGCGAATTCTAACGAGTCGGAAAGAATATTCTATAATGTTTTTTCTAGTTTCTATTTCGAATCATCGAGTTCATTCAGAAGCGCCAGACGAAGAAAATTTAGCGCGGCGCTTGTGGCTCTTTCGCGATTGATCCGACGGTCGGTACCAAATAGAAATTTCTTTGCGTGCGTTATTAATTCTCCATCCCGACTATAGGCGACAGCTATCCAGACCAGTCCGACTGGTTTTTCATCATTAGCGCCCGCTGGCCCCGCTATTCCAGTGTCGGCAATGGCATAATCGGCTCCCGATTTTTCGAGCGCCCCCTTGACCATTTCCAGAGCAGTTTCTTTGGAGACAGCGCCGAATTTCTTTAGAGTCTTCGACTTTACTCCCAACGCATCTATTTTGGATCGGTCGGAATAGGTTACAAAACTCTGCAGAAAATACTCCGAGGCGCCGGGAACATTCACAATCCGCGCCGAAATCATTCCGGCAGACATGCTTTCGGCCGTTGCCAGAGTAGCCTTGTTCTCTTTGAGCAAAGCGCCTACAACGGATTCCAGAGTTTCGCCTTTGCCGCCGTAGACGACTTTTCCCAGCTTGCGCTTTAACCAACCCTCAGGCTGTTCAATTGCGTCATTAATCATGTCTGCGTTTTCGCCTCGGGCCACTAGGCGCAAGTCCACACCTGAGGTATGCGGTAAATACGCCAGCTTTACACCGTCAGGAAGCGGGATTTCCGAAGATATCTTTTCGGCCAACTCCGATTCGACCATGCCGGATGTTCTCACAATCCGCTCAGCTATTTGTAGTAAATCAAATCTGTTATTAAAAAGCGGGATCAACTCTTCTTTAAGTATCGTTTTCATCTCGGCGGGAACGCCGGGGAGAGCCACCAGTATCTTGCCGTCTCGCTCTAATAATATGCCGACAGCCGAACCCAGTCGATTCTTTAGGAACGTCGCTCCTTCGGGTAAAAGCGCCTGATTCTGATTGATCGCCGGCATTGTGATTCCGCGAGCCGCATAGCGCTCTTCTATGTCCTTTAGGATTTCATCGTGATAAATCAGCTTTCTCCCAAACACCTTGACAAGGGCCTTCTTGGTTATGTCATCATCGGTCGGTCCCAACCCGCCCGTTGTTATCACCAAATCCACTCGCGAGAGAGCAGATCGAAAGAGCTCCTCCATTGGGGCAAGACTATCGCCAACCGATGAGTGATATTTCACTTCAATTCCAGCGCTCGAAATCTTCCGGGCGATGAATGAAGAGTTAGTGTCAACCGAATGTCCGCTTACTATCTCGTCCCCAATTGTTATTATCTCAGCGCTTGGCATCTGGTTCTTCCCTGTGAAACTATACTTCTCGATTGAATTTAAATAAGCCAGCCCAAACCGGCTTGAGTCAGAGCCCAAAGCGTCAGATGAGTGGCTATGTTGGCCTGAACTCCGGCGGCGACATCATCCATCGTAACACCCCATCCGCGCGGAAGTTTTTCGAGAGCGCGGGCCGGCCAGATTTTTACAACATCCAAAAAACGAAACGCAAAAAAACTGATCAAATACGCCACCAGAGAATAAGGAAGAAACAAAAGCGCTATGAACATCCCCGCCCATTCGTCGGATACTATTTTCTTGGAATCATGCCCAAAAATGATTTCGGCTTCGCCCGCCGCCCAAACCGAGATGATAGTTGTTATCACAGCGGTTATCGCGAGCGCCAGTGTATCTCCTCTTAGAGCGAAGTACGCTATTAACCAGGGCGGTATTGAGCCGACAGTACCGGAAACTATAGGGCTGTATCCGCTATAGGCTCCGGTAGCCAGGAATTCTACCGCTCTGTGTCTAAAGGCGCTCATTTATTAGAGTGCGTTTCGTTTGTTGCGTGTATTGGTTAATATCATCAGGATGTTACTTTAATACAGTCTTCAGGATTGAATAATATTTAACAATGTAGTCAATGCCGGTCAGCGCCGTTATTGCGGCGGTTGCGCCTAGAAGAATATCAAAGCCATTTTCGACC
>JACZUZ010000274.1 GCA_022572905.1 Candidatus Zixiibacteriota bacterium
ACTAACTGCCCCGGATTTCACCCAACTGCGATCGGTTACCCAAGTTCTGGGTCAGGCGGCTCGGAACGCGCGAGATAACAAATATGCGAAGGCCGCCAGAGAGATTATGGCGCTGGACATGAGCATTCCCCCTCTAACCGGCCCACCGCTTGAAGGGATCCAACTGGGGAAAGGAATCGTGGATATTCGCGCCTGAGAGCCTACCGAGACCTTTGAGGGATTACTTAGGCAAAGAAGGTCGCTACTTTTTGATCGCGTCAGCTAGTTTTTTCTCCATCCGCGCGACAGATTTCAACAGCTTATCAAATTTCTTGTTCAGATCAGCCACATCGTCCCGGCGAGCCACTTTGAGTTTGCTGATTGCTTTAGTTACTTCGGCTCCGATTTTGTCGCTAACCTTGCCGACCTCTTTTGTTACTTTCGCGCGAAAATCCGCTGTCGACTTGTCGGCTTTATCAAGAAGCTCAAGCACAGCGTTCTTTCGGTCCGACTTGGTCAGCTCGCCATTTTTTATTAGCTGATCAATTACTTCCTCGGCCTTCTTCCTGGTCAGATTAAAGGCTCCGATTGAGGCCAGTACGGTTTTCTGTAAAATACTCATTATCTCATCTCCTTCTTATTCTGATGCAAGCCGGTCTCTGCGCACTTGCCTATGCTAAATATATACGAACCTATGTTAAAATAGTTTATCTAAGTTATTTTCCCGATGCGCTTCAGGAGCTATCATACAGCGCTGGAAAACCGCGTATCCGACGCTTATTTTCATCATAACTCCCAATCGAGCGATGTCAAGCGAGAACTCTGATGTTTGAATTGGATTTACTTTCGTAACTTACTTGCAGAGCCTGATGAGAGGGAAAGAATTGGGTCATTGCGACGATATTACAACATTAACGATTCCCAAGAGACGCTCACCAGAGAACGGTTTCTTGATGAACATTTCCCCGCCTGATTTGAAAGAGCGACCCTGATCTTCTTCTTTGTTGCGTCCGGACAGAAATATTACCGGGATATTGGCGGTGGACGGATCAGCCTTAATCTGGCTACAAATTGCATAGCCGTCCTCTCCCGGCATCATAATATCGAGCATAAGAAGGTCCGGTTGGATTTCATTCACTGTGTCCTGCCAGAACTGGGAGGAATTGAGAACGGTTACATCATATCCCGCGCCCGTAAGGAATTCGTCAACTATTTCGGTGACCTCAATCTCGTCATCGATAACGAGAATACGCTTCTTCTTTAATGATATTTTTTTGCTCACAGTGGTTCTCTATTTTGCGGTGATACCAATCGTACGGTTTAAGTCTAAAGCCTTCATTTTAACGAAACTATTACACTTAGCTGCTCACATTGACCTAAGCGAGGAGAATGCAAGATCAACAAATTGTTTGAGAGAGGCGTTTGAGAATGGCTTCCGAATGTACGAAAAAGCCCCGACGTCAAATGACCTCCCCGCGTCTTCCTGCTCACTTCGTCCGGAAAGAAACACAACAGCCGGAGTTTCCGAAGGAGCGAATTCTTTGATCTTCTCACAAAATTCATAACCGTCCATTCGGGGCATTCCGATATCAAGAAGGGTCAGATCCGGCTTCTCTTTCTTGAAAACATCCAGACCCTCCTGCGCGGAATTACACTCAAGAACAGTGTAGCCTTCCGTAGAAAGGATTTGATTAATGAGCGTTGTTACCAACGGTTCATCATCAACTACAAGTATCTTTCCCTCGCTCATCAAACGCTCTCCCAATCGCCTGCGAGAAATTCAGCTTCTCTCTTGATTTCGCCAACAAAGAAAGCGCAAAAGGCTTAACCACTTCTGTCTCGCAGAGTTAATCACATTATCGACAGAAAAAGCCCCAATCATTAATGAAAAGCCGCCATAAATGTAAAGCCGCGTTAGTGGAAAACATCTGCCCGGGATATAAGCCATTGGTACCGCGACATTTTGCTTTCAGACTTTCTATTATCAGATTATCCTGCCGCAGGGGATCTCGCTCGTTTTCGATATGAAATCCATAGCGGATCAGGAGTTATAAGAAATGAACTTGAAACCTACCGAAAGCCAGAAGGAGGGAGAAATCCGCCTGGTCTCGCGCAATCGTAAAGCATTGCGTGATTATGAGATACTGGAGACAATTGAAGCTGGAGTTTCACTTATGGGTAGTGAAGTGAAATCAATTCGCTCCGGAAAGCTTAATATTTCAGATTCCTACGCCTTTCCTGATAACGGAGAGCTGACCCTCAAGAATCTACATATCTCGGCTTGGGAGTCTTCGGGAACAGAATCTCATGAACCGCTCCGTCCGCGACGACTGCTCTTGCACAAAAAAGAGATTCGCAAACTGACTCAGATGGTGGCGGAAAAGGGACTTACTATCGTTACCCTTGCCGTTTATTTCAGGAATGGGAAAGTTAAAGTCGAACTAGGAGTGGGCAGAGGACGTAAAAAGCACGACAAGCGCCAGGCGATCGCCGAGAGGGAAAGCGAACGCCTGATACGCCGGGAATCCAAACGGGACGCATAATAGATATACCCTAATCAATATACCCTAATGCACATTATCAAATCATCGGTTTTTGACACTGGTTTTTACGCGGCTTTTCACACAGCTCTTCACATACTTTTTTACGTGAAGCTGAATCGAAAAGCCAACGGTTATACTCGAAACCGTTGTTTTCAAAATGGAACATCCCGCGTTCTATATTCACTTGGGTTGAGTCTTGTTGTCGTCTTGTTCCCCTTGAGCGACCATGTCTGCCTTGCAGAGAAGATCAACGAAATTGACGTTTCCATCTCCGGGAAGATTGAGAAAATCAATTCATTTCAATCAGGAGAGATTTGCTACTTCTCATTTTCCCAATTTATTGAGCTTTATGGCGAAGACCTGAGCTGGGGGATTCTTGGTCAATCAATCACCCACGAAACAGGCAAAAGCCGTCTTACGTTTTTCCCCGGATCAGAATTTATTTCGCTCAACGACACTGCCTTGAACATGACATATCCGGCGCGGCTCTATCGAGGCGCTCTTTATATGCCAGCGTTAACATTTATTCCCATCTATGACCGCTGTAAATCCGACAAGATTATCTGGGACCCGGAGAAATCCCGAATTCGAATTGAAGAGGGCTTTTACAATATTTCAGACTTGGGGGTTTCGCAAAAGGTTAATGGCGTACTAATCGAAGTTTACCTGACCGAGGAGTTATCGTATGAAATAAACGAATCCGAAGGGAACTGGATTAACATAAATTTTCCCGGCGGGCGCGTAAATAAAGAGGTGATAGAATCCAGAAGGGGATCTCCGTTTCTTCGAGATGTCAATGCATTTCAATTCGAGTCGTCAGCCCAGGTTTCTATCCGGTTCAGGAGAAATCCTGTGTCTTATACGTCGAAATACAATTCGGAAACCGGCTGTCTGCAAATTTCTGCGCTTGAATCGCAATCTTCACTGGGGTCGAGTCAGAATAATGTCAGGTCTATCGGACCAGATAACACCATAGATGTAATAGTCATCGACCCCGGCCACGGCGGAAGCGACCTCGGCGCCGTTGGTCGGAAAAGAACCAAAGAAAAACATGTTGCGCTTGAAATCGCTCGCGAACTGGCGCGCATGATACGCAAAGACAAACTCTTCAAAGTAATTCTTACCAGAGACAAGGACTTCGATGTCACGCTTGAGGAGAGAGCCAGAATCGCCAATGAGGCGCATGCGGACATTTTTATTTCAATCCATGCCAACGCCAGTGTTAACAGACAGGCCCGGGGGTCGCAGGTCTTTTTTCTGGCCCCCGCTAAGAATGACGCCGCACGAGCGTTAGCACAGGCGGAAAACGCCAGCTTTCTTACGGAAGGCGGCTCTGTTACGTTTGATCCCGACGCCGAATTGTCCGTTATACTGAACGACATGATTCAGAATATATACCAGGAAGAGTCAGCTGAGC
>JACZUZ010000275.1 GCA_022572905.1 Candidatus Zixiibacteriota bacterium
CTTATGTCACCCATCAGCACCCGCGCTTTATGGTTCAGGCCCGGCAGTATTTGATCATTGAAATGTATCATAATTCCAGCAATCGCGATCGACGCCAAAACTACGGGAACAAGAATTCGAACAGGATTAACACCTGAAGCTTTCATGGCCATCATTTCTGAATCCGAACCCAATCGGCCGAACGCTGAAATCGTGGCGACCAGAATCGACATCGGAGTGGAGAGCGCCAACATCCAGGCCAGATTCAATCCGATGAGCTCAAGGACGATCCAGATTGATACGGATTTGTCAATTACGAGACTGACCAGGCGTGGAAGCGTTTCCAGAATCAGTACAAACGTAGTCACGAAAAAAGCAAACAAAAATGGCGTGATATGTTCTTTAAGCGCATATTTTGTCAGTACTTTCAAATTGTCTCCACTCTCCCGTCGGGGTCACGGGCTCAGGCAGGGGGATGGGCGGGGTCAGGCCGGAAACCCCGCGCCCAATATATCCCCAGCCACTCCGCCTTCCAACAACTGATAATATTTTCCTCCGCAGAGTTGCTCGAACATTCGTCCGGGTTTCAACTCCACCGATTTCGGAGAATCTTATCGGCCCGACAGGTTTGATGTAAAATAGCATTTCGGCTATACTTATATATCCGGCGCATACAGCCTAATGGAGATTCGAGCTATATGATAAAAGACTACACTGCCCAGGACACAATTAGCGACTATCTCGTTATATGCGAGACCAACTCGAGAGATTTCAAAGACCCGTCCAAGGGGAAGTTTCTGTCTCTGGAGCTTGGCGACTCAACCGGGCGAATCCGAGCAAACTGGTGGGAATGGCAGAGGAGCGGAATCGAAATCAAAGACATGGCTACCGGAAAGGTGGCTTATGTTGAGGCAAAAGTTGAGGAATTTCGGGGTAAAAGGCAACTCATCTTGAGTTCACTGCGACTTGCCAAAGACAGCGAATACTCTCCGGATCAGTTCTTGCCGCGATCTTCTTTTTCTGAGAATGAATTGAAAGAACGCATCCGGGCGCTTTATGTTCAAATCAAAGATGAAAATATCCGCAAGCTAATTGACGTGTTTTTTGGCGACACCGAATTATTCGCCCGGTATTTGCTGGCGCCTGCTGCCGAGAGAAATCACCACGCTTATCTGGGTGGTCTGGCGGAGCATAGCTGCAATGTCGCCGAAATTGTTCTTTCGCTTTCCGAGCGGTATAGCTTTCTCGATTCTGATCTACTGATTTTCGGTGGACTCTTTCATGACTTTGGAAAAATCGAAAGTTACAAAGTATCTAATTTCATAGAGCGCAGCGATGATGGTATGCTTCTGGATCATATTGCCATAGGCGACGCCGAGATCACTGCCAGGGCGAAAAGGATCGATGGCTTTCCGCCTGAATTACTGACCAAAATTCGACATTTGATTCTTTCTCATCATGGGCAGCGTGAGTATGGCTCGCCGGTTGTCCCCAAGATGCCGGAAGCGTTTCTGTTGAACTACGCTGATGAAATTGATTCACGCCTGGAGATTCTCCGCCGTGAGGGCGAGTCGGTTGATTTTTCGGGCTGGTCAGATTATATCAGACCACTTCAACGGTCGCTCTTCTTCCATAAGAAACCAAAGGAGAATGTCGAAGCCAGCCCTGGTGATCCTGGCGACGAGTAGATTGCATTTCCCTTTGCAGATAAAATCCTAGCGCTTTTTCCATACTCTGATCGCAATATCCGTAAATTGTAGTGAAACTTGATTTGAATGTCGATAGCGCTAAATTCGAGGGGTCGCGCGGAATTGGTTTGGAATATTTCCGCGAGAGATCAAACCGGAGAGGTGGCCGAGTGGTTTAAGGCGCACGCCTGGAAAGCGTGTAGGGTTTCACGGCTCTCCAGGGTTCGAATCCCTGCCTCTCCGCCATTGTTTCTTGCCTACCATTTAACTTATTCCTTGACAAGAGCTTAACCAATCACTATCTTCTATCTAAAGCTTGGCTGTGCCCATTTTGTGCCAAGTGTGAGATTGGTTTATGGCACGAATATACAAACGAAACAGGGTCTGGTATCTCGATATACGAGTGAATGGCAAACGCCATCGGAAGCGTATTGGAGCGTCCAAAAAGCTCGCTGAACTCGCTCTCAAAGACGCTGAAGTCAAAGTTGTGCGAGATGATATTGGATTCATAACTAAAGATTTGACCCTCGTAGAGTTTTTCAAACGCTACAAAGAGTATTCCAGCGTCAATCATCGCCCACTCACTTTCAAGCGGTATTCCGCAGTTATTGATCACTTCAGAGAATTCTTAAACACTAAAAACATAAATTGTGATCGTCTATCCAGACTCAATACCGAGTTGATAGAGCGCTACAAGTCATACCGCCGCACATCTTGGGTCAATCCCAATGGTGACCGGATTACTTCTCCGACTGAAGTCACTCAACACTCTCGCAAAGGCGCAAGAGCAAACACTGTCAATTTCGAAGTCAGCGCGCTCAGAACAATGTTTAATCTAGCCATAGAATGGGGATATCTCAAATACAATCCCGCCAGCAAGATAAAGAAGATAAAGCCTGACGATGCCAAGCCACCAAGATTCCTGGCAAAAAAAGAGTGCTCTCGACTACTCAAAGCCTCCCCATCTGAACTAGCGTCTATCTTCTATACTTTCCTTAACACAGGTATGCGCAAGTCCGAACTTGAGAATCTGGAATGGTCTGATATTGATCTTCGGCGTAAGAAGATTCGCATCCGGAAGAAAGAAACCTGGCGTCCAAAGACAAATGAGCGTGACATACCGCTAAACAGGGGGACATATGAACTGTTAAAAGAGTTGAAGATTCAGAATGAATCCGGAATCAAGAGTCGGTATGTTTTCCCTGGTAAAGACGGCGAAAGAACTAAAGTTAAGCTCCGTGAAAAGTTGATCAAAGTCGCCATTCAAGCGCAGATTCCTGATCTGACCAAACTCCACACGCTTCGCCATACCTTCGCAAGTCACTTGGTCATGAACGGTGTAGATCTACCGACTGTCCAGAAACTTCTCGGACATGCCGACATCGAAACCACGATGGTTTACTCTCATTTAGCGCCAGAGCATCTTGCAGGAGCTGTTGATAAGATTGAGCTTTCATGATACTCTGACTATTCATAGAGAGCCATCACCAAAGTCTATTACGACTTTTCTCTGTTTACGACCGGGTTCCTCCTTCTTCTCCAACCAAACCTGAATTGAGCTTCTACGAAAACGGATTAGCCTTCCCAGCTTGACAGTTGGAATAAATCCCATGTGAGTCCAGCTATAGATTGTCGATATCTTCACACTGAGCTCTTCCGACAACTCTTTTGCCGTCAACAATCGTCTATCGCTTCCGCTCATAAGATTATCTTTCAATTCTCTCAATATCTCAAATGGTCGAGACCTGTAAGACTTCTTATTCCGCAGTAATCCGTATTACCGGCGCCATTACACTCAAAGGCGCCGGAATCATTCACTTCGTTAACCGTAGCCAAAGGTAAAGGAGCGTTTGTCGCGCCTTCTCTTTTTCGTGTAACTAAAGGAGCATCGTCTCCGCGCATGACAATTCCATCGTCGCCGCAATAGGAACATGTGTTTGGTGTTCGGCGTTTCTCTTTCCATGTTCTTGCGCTAAAGCCCTTCGCGTCCACGGCGATTCCATCAAATGTGATCTCTTTCCCGCTGACAAGATTCATAAAAAGCCATACGGCCCACGAAGAAACGATACCATTGAGCGCATAAACCTGTGGGGCCTCGATATTTTCTCCTCTAACATATCCCAGGGATCGCTGTCTTTCAAATTCCTCAGGATCAAGTAGGCCACTAGAGATTTCAGTCTGACTGTAAATCCCCGCGCATAGTGGACACCAACCAGAATCAGGCGTCAACAGATAAACCTGGCCTCC
>JACZUZ010000276.1 GCA_022572905.1 Candidatus Zixiibacteriota bacterium
GAATCACCAAAGCCAGGATAAACACAATCCCCAGCGATGGAAAATCTATTTTACGCATGAAAGAAAACCGCTCTGGAATCGATTTCACAATTAAGTTCCCGCGTTGATCATGCTAATTTTCTAAGGACGCTTGATTTTGCAAACAGGTTTCGACATTTGGCGCTTTGGGTTGCGATAATCATAATAGATAACGCGATATTACCAGCGAAAACAAGGCGGTGAAAATCTTTCATCGGAAGATAGGAATATATCGGGAATACAAGGATTGTTCCCACAAGGCATATTGCGAATATGGTTAGGGCAATAGCGATCAGATAACGCAGGCGCATGGAGTCGTAAACACTTCGAACATTCTCCATAAATCGCTTATCGGAAAGAGACGCTATTCCCAATGGAATCAAGAATACAAACGGAGTGAAAAACAGCCGTGTTTCGCGGGAGAGTCCGGCGATTAATGTAAGCCCGATAGTTAGGAATCCAATTACCAATGCGCTCATAGACAAGCGCCAGTTCAAAGAGAATATGTTTGCTTTATAATCTCGTATTGTCCTCCAGGTCATAATCCCCGCCGCTGTCCAAATCCACCCGAAGCTGACAAACAGCGAGTGAATGCTCTGCTTGGCTGCGTTAATATCACTGAAATTAACCGGCAATCGACTTAATCTGCCCGGTAGGAAATCAGGAAAAACGACAAACCGATATAAAACATAAACACCGCACCCCAACGCCGCAGGCAGGACCCAGCTTCTCCAGCTTTCTCGTGGGTTTCGAAAGAAATAAAAAGCCACTGCCGTTATCAAAACATTCTCCCGGCTTAATGAAGCAAAGATCAGGCAAAGGGCCGCTGGGTAGAGGCGTTTGTCGAGCAGAAAATAGGTCATCCAGATCAATCCCAGATAAGCCCAGAGATCATCCCAGGTAAAATTAGGTATAAAGTGAATACAGAGGATGGGAAAACTGAAACCCAGCGCCCACATACCCAATAACCGTTCTCGCGCACGGAATTCCATCTTGCTAAGTAACGCGGTGAAAGAAAGCAAAAACGCGAATATTAGCGAATATTGCGTGATTACGAAGGCGTCTCGATTCGATAGCGAGAATGTGTCAACAAGCGCCGTAACCGCGACGTTTGTGAACGGTCGAATTCTAAAGGGCAGGTCTTCCGAGTGAAGCTCTACTAGTTCATCCCAGCGAGTCTCATCCCACTGGAGCATTGTTCTGAGAGACAGATTAAGTGTCAGTATCAGCGCTGTGATGACAAGAGCGTTTATGCTGAATAGAAGCGTCCCGCCGCCCGGATTTAAACCTTCTCGCGCTGACATGAGGATTTTCCAGCTAGCCGTCGAGATCGAGAGAATCAGCGAATGCTCCGAAAGCAGGATTGGCGCTCATCTTCGCGAGCTTGCGATAAAGACTCTTATGCAATTCATGATATCCCACGTTGGTAATCTTCCCGTAGGTCAGACTATAGAAGCTATACTCTCCCGGACGGCGATAGAATTTTGCAAAGTGATCATAAGTAGCCAGCGCTGCGCGGAACAGAGTTAGAGCTCTTTCCGACCTTGTGACTTTCCAGTATTCATAGAGCCCAAATGCTCCGATGATGGAGCCGTTTAACGTCATGCTCGGTTTCGGCAGGGGATATTCTTCTATCCAGTAATAACCCAGGCTGTCGATCCTGGTCACCCAGGGCTCTGATTCTCCCCAAAGTAGAGTGAGTGAATTGAAAAGCGAATCCGCCGCTTTCAAGTAAACGCTGTCATCAGTAACAGTAAATAGATACAATCCTACGTCCAGACCCAGACCCTGCGACATGCCGGAAAACCAGGGCGCATCCACATTATCGCCAGGTGAAACTTCATAGTCGAACTGATACGGAAGCCAGAGCGCGCCGCTTGAATCAATGGCCGAATCCAAAAGGGCGTCATATGTCGCAATGGCCAGGCGCAAATATCCTGAGTCACCGGTAGCCACAAAACCATTCAATAGTCTCGTCGTCCGATTCAAAAGGAGGACCGGGTGATAAAAAAGCCCCATGTGGTGGTAGCGAAATAGCATAACGCCGTTTTCGTCGAATTCACCGACGGTGTCCTTTTCCAGAGTGATATAGCTCTGACTCCTGTACTCGGATCGCTCCAGAGCGAAAACCTCGAACGTGTCCAATACAATTTTTGACCAGTCAGTGCGTGGCTCTTGAGCCGGGTATTGGCTAACATTTCTCTTCCCTGAGCATCCGCCCGCTATCATCATCAAGAGAACCCAGATGAGGGCCAATTTTTGGGTGGCTACATATGCCTCTTTAAGGAGTCCGAAACGGTTTTTCATTGCCCGAGAAGATAGTCGATCTCCGGACAAAGCGCTATCGAAAGTGTCTCAGAGAGATTGAGTTTTCGAGAGTTGAGCGATATCTTATAAATTCGGTGGAGCCGCCTCTTGGTCGGACTGCCGAAAGAGGAGTCGGTCCCCAAGAGCGAATATAATTCTGTAACCCTTTGATTCAGGTGGATAATAAATGACAGTTGCACGCGAAAATATTGTTCCCGCTTTACTTGAAGAGGAGATGAAAAACTCCTATCTCGACTATTCAATGTCGGTTATCACAAATCGCGCCCTGCCGGATGTTCGCGATGGACTAAAACCTTCCAATCGGCGCATCCTCGTGGCCATGAACGACCTTAATCTGGCGCCAGGAAGGTCTCATCGCAAATGCGCAAAAATCGCCGGTGACACATCGGGTAATTATCATCCCCACGGCGAGCAGGTCATCTATCCGACCTTAGTGCGGATGGCCCAGGACTTCAGTATGCGCTATCCGCTAATTGATGGGCAGGGCAATTTCGGCTCAATTGACGGCGATTCCGCAGCGGCAATGCGCTATACCGAAGCGCGGATGACCCCTATTGCCATGGAAATGCTGGCGGATATGGAAAAAGACACTGTCGCATTCATGGATAACTATGACGGCAACCTTACCGAACCGCGAGTTCTTCCGGCGCGCTTTCCTAATTTGATTTGCAATGGCGCTACAGGAATCGCGGTCGGAATGTCCACCTCGATTCCGCCTCACAATCTCAGGGAAGTTATTGACGCTATTACGGCTATGATAGATGATCCCGAGACCGATTCTCTGGCTTTGATGCAGTATATCACGGGGCCGGATTTTCCCACCGGTGGAACGATTATGGGTCGCCAAGGAATCCGCGATGCTTATTTGACGGGACGCGGAAAGGTTATCCTGCGCGCTCGCGCCAGTGTGGAGACTGACAAACGCGGCCGCGAAGCGATCATAGTCGATGAAATTCCGTATCAGATAAACAAATCCAATTTGATTGAACGCATCGCCGATCTCGTGCACAATAAACAGATTGAAGGCATATCTGATTTACGCGACGAGTCTGATCGCGACGGAATGCGTATGGTAATTGAGCTTAAGCGCGACGCGCAGGCGGATATTGTGCTGAACCAGCTTTATCGCAAAACAAATCTGCAGACGACTTTCTCCATCCAGCTTCTGACTTTGGTAGACGGAGCTCCGCGCACACTTAATATTGCGGAAATGCTTAAGGAATTTATAGATCATCGTCATAACATTATTGTCCGGCGGTACGAATATGATCTGCGCAAAGCTCAGGAGCGGGCGCACATTCTGGAAGGTTACAAAATAGCCCTGGATAATATCGACGCGGTTATTGAGCTAATTAAGAAATCCAAAGACACGCCAGCAGCCCGTGAAGGTTTGATGGAGAAGTTCAAACTCAGCCAGTTACAGGCCAATGCCATTCTCGAAATGCGTTTGGCGAGGCTAACAGGGTTGGAGCGTCAAAAAATTGAAGAGGAGTACCTCGGCCTTATCAAGAACATCAAAGAGTTGCGTGGTATACTGAATAGCAAGAGCCAGCGCATGAAAATAATC
>JACZUZ010000277.1 GCA_022572905.1 Candidatus Zixiibacteriota bacterium
ATTCTAAACCTGGAACGAACATTTCTATTTGACTCAAAAGGGCGGTCCGTTGCATTTCGAGATGTTGTCAATGACACCCTTGTTCTGACATTCGCTTCAACGATTCTGGGTCCGCAAGATTCAATCACTCTCGACCTGCGCGCGTCTTTCCTTGATTTCATAAGTCTGGATGGTTTCAGAATTAAAGTCCCGCTGTCAGAATTTACCTTTGAAGTAACATCGGGCGCTTTGGCTGGAAGCGTGATAGAGGCAGTACCGTTTCAGGGATCGCCGCCAGCTCCGGAGCTTACATTCTCATCATCTCTGGCAGGCTTGGACGGAGTATTATCAACCAGCCAGAATCCAGTTGCGGGTATCTGTTTTTTTAGATTTCAGCTAGATCAAGGCAACAATTACAAACTCGAGATATTCGACCTCGCCGGTCAAATGGTTTGGAATGCAGAAGGAATAGCGCCGGAGCAAGGTAAATCTGTAGTTTGGGGTGCTGAGAATTTAGAAGGTCGTCGCGTTCGCGATGGTGTTTATATAGTCGTGTTGACTGATCTGTCCACCGGCGAAACATATAAGCTCAAGCAGGCGGTGCTTAGATGAATCTGATTCGACGATTATCGCTTGCGCTTCAATTCGCACTGATATTACCGCTAAGCGGAATGGCGTTCCACAATGATAATAATGATTATTCGGGACAAGTCAGTCCGCTTTCGATGGGATTCGGAGTCCGGTCGCTGGGCATGGGTGGCGCCTTTGTAGCGCTTGCCCGCGACGCCGACGCTATGCATTGGAACCCAGCCGGACTTAGCGGCGCCGAGCGGCACAGCGTTTCGCTAACCCATATCCGCCTTTTCGCAGAAACCGAGTATAGCTCAGCTGCCTGGGCAATGCGGTTCGGTGAGAAAATTGGTTTGGGCGTGTCTTATTCATATTTGGGAACCGACGATTTTCCGGAGGTAAACAGCTTTCTTTTGACTGGACGGATGATCAACTACTCAACGTGGCAGGCCTCCTTCTCAGCGGCATATAAGCCAATCAAATACGTTTCTCTGGGAGCCACAGGCCGCGCCATGCGCGAGTCTCTATTTAGACAAAGCGCCGAAGGCTACGGTCTTGATGTGGGCGTTCAGGCATATTTTACGAAAATGATAACCGCAGGGGCTCAGATTCGTAATCTGGCTTCTCCGTTAATCGCGCTTGGTTCATCCGCCAGAAGAGAGCCTCGTACAGGAGTATTCGGGTTAGGGGTTTCTGGCCTTTCCTTAAACAAGTACTTGAAGACTTCATTTGCCTTCGATCTGGAGCTTATTGGTTGGTGGGATCCCAAAACAAGGGCTGGAGTCGAAGTTCAAATCGGGGACAATCTTGCCATTCGAGCGGGACAAAAGAGGGGGAACCCTACCTTTGGGGCCGGGTTCACGACATCATTTGGAAGGATTGATTACGCTTTTGAAGTTCTCGACGGCATAGATGACGCGCACAAAATTGGCGCGAGCTTCTTCTTTGGCGTAACAGAGGAGACTCGTCGCGAAAAACGACGTCTTCGGCAAGAGGCCGAGCTTGAGTCACGGCTGAATTCCGCGCGAAAAGACCAGCTCGCTCGAACTGCGCTCCGCGCAAGAGAATTTATGGACGAAGGCCAGCTCGACTCATCAGCCGTTTACTTCCAATTTGCGCTGTCAATTGATTCCAGCGATAGCCGGGCGCTGGCGGGGAGGGCGGAAGTTGATCAGATGCAAAAAGAGCTACGTGCGGAAAGAGAACTGCAAGACGCCAGTGAAGCGAAGATTTCGGAAATACCCGGCTCGCTTGAAATAGCGAGACGACTAAGCCAAAGCGGCCGCATTCATTCTGCGATAGATCTCTTATCTGAAATTCAGGGAGACCCCGGAGCCGACACATTAACATTGACCCTCTTGGACAGTCTGATAACTGTTCGGAAAAACTGGCGCGAAAACAAATTAACGCTCGCCCAATTGGCGGAGAATAAGCGCAATTACACACGCGCTCTCCAACTCTATGGTGATGTCTTCACAAATTCCCCGGAGGACAGTCAGGCTCGGGCGGGATTGTCACGAGTGGCCAAAGAGTCCGCGATCAACTCCATTCTGGTCAGCGCCTATGAGAAATTTGGCAGGGCCGAATACGATTCTGCCGCGAGTCTCGTCGCTGATGTGTTAGTGCGTGACCCGGAAAATGCGTCTGCCTTGCGTCTCAATGAACAAATCATAAAAGCTCTCAGACCAGCGCTTGGCTTGGAGGCTCTTTCAGAAAATCCGGCGGACCTGGAAAAGCTCGCACGAGCGCTTGATCTGGCGCGGCAGGAAAATTATGTGGCGGCCATTTCGATTCTCGATAGCTTGCTTAAGGATTATCCCGGAAATTCCGAACTAATTCGAAACAAACGCCAGATTGAATTAAGAATTCTACCTCCGGAGAAGTAATCACAGGGCTGGAGTTTTAATTACTAACTCATTGTGGGGGCTTCTATATTTGATTCTGCGTAGTGAGTAATTGGCTCACTCGCCAGTTTCGAGGTCCTTAGATTGTCTTCAAAAGACTATCTTCAAAAGACTATGTTCAAAACTCCAATAAAAGAATCAGTTTCAGAGTATCTTGCGTCAATCGACTCACTCGATGGAATCCGCCGCGCGGCGCGTACCGCGCTCAATGAAACCCGCATGCCGGAAAGGGATGTTGATCGCATCATTCTTGCTCTGGAAGAGGCCGCCACAAACGTTATTCGCCATTCATACTCGGATACAACTTCCGGAAAAATTTGTCTTAAAGTAACGCGCTACACGAAAAGGATTGTTCTTTCGCTCGTGGATTACGGCAAACCGTATTTTCCTGAGGAGAAAGTGGAAATTTCGCTGGACAAACTTGTCCAAACATCTCGTAGGGGCGGGCTGGGTCGGCTTATGATCCAGCGCCTGATGGATGATGTCGAATATATTGTCGGCGATAACTTCAATGAGCTGCGCATGACAAAGTTTATTGATAAGAAATGGCGACAATCCGCAAATATGCCAAACCGGGCGTTCGGTCTCAGAGCTAGATTTTCGGTAGCGACTATCGGAATTCTGGTAGCGATTACGCTGGGCGCGTATGCGGTAATGGAATCCAAAACAATTACCGCTATTGAGGCGCGCTTGAATCGCACGATGAATTCTCTGGGTAACTCCTGCGCAAACCTGGCCGAGACATTTATCTTAAATGGAAGGTCTTCGGTTGAGTTCGATGAGCTTGCCAGAAGTTACGCTAACCAATCCGAAGATCTTGAACGCGTAACGATTGTCTCAGCCGATGGTAAAATCATGGCGGACACTGATAATATTCGACTGCTTCGCAAGCAATATCAGCCTCCGGACGGAATAGATCTGACAACACTTGGCGCCAATCAAATATTCGAAACTCCCGACGACAAGAGATTTTTGAGACTGCCAATCGGGCGGGCGGGGCGCCATCTGGGTGATGTCTATATGGTATACAACACGCACAGCGTTTCCGGAGAAATTGCAGGAGCTCGTGAAAGCATTTTGCTGTTTGTTTTCTTTGCTCTTCTGGCAGGTCTGGTAAGCATATATTTTCTCTCTAATTATTTCGTTCGCCCTATTTTATCGCTAATTGATCGAGTACGGCTGTTCAGCGAGCGTTCGGAAGTCGCCGACCTGCCTATGAGCGGCGCCCAGGAGTTTTTCGAAATATCTAAAGCGCTAAATCAAATGATGACTCGCCTGCGGCGTGACAACGTGGCGCTGGTTGAGCGCGAGAGATTTATGCGCGAAGCAAAATTCGCCAGCGAGATTCAGGAAACGCTCCTTCCTAAGAAAGCTCCGGAAGCGCCCGGTCTGGATCTGGGAGCGCATTATCGCGCTGCGTCGTTTGTTGGGGGAGATTTATATGACTTTTTTCCGACC
>JACZUZ010000278.1 GCA_022572905.1 Candidatus Zixiibacteriota bacterium
TTGTGAAACATCAAACACGCAAGCTGTCATGGACGGGGACATTGATCAATTCATTGAAGCATACTTGAGTGATCCGCAATTCCGCGCAACTCAAACATCAGCGGGAGCGACTGGCGCCTCCGAGTAACATCTTGTCTTCATTCCCAATCATAGAGCGAATCAGAAATCGCGCAAAGGCGCTGAATAAGCGCGTCGTCTTTCCGGAAGGGACAGAGCCAAGGACACTGCGCGCCGCGCAGAGACTTGTAGCGGACAAAATCGCAAAGGTGACTTTGCTTGGCCCTATAGACGAGATTCAATCTTCGGCAAGCGCCTGCAAAGTGGAATTGGACGGCATTACTCTTGAAGATACTTTCAAAGCGTCTTTCAGAGACAAAATAGTTTGCGCGGCGCTTGCCGCCAGAAAAGAAAAGGGGCTTACGCAATCACAGGCTGAGGAGCTTGTGAATGAGCCGCTGATTTTTGCGGCCCTGATGGTTCACGAAGGGATTGCGGACGGTTCGGTCGCCGGAGCTGATAAATCCACTGCGGATGTTCTCAAAGCGGGGATACAGATGATTGGAATGTCGAAGGGGATTGAGTTTGTTTCGGCATGTTTTCTGATCGCCACACCTACAGACTCTCCGATGAAGGGAAGAAATTTTGTGTTTGCCGACAGCGGTGTAATTCCGGATCCCAGCGCCGAACAACTTGTGTCGATTTGCAAAGCGACAGCGTCAACAGCGCGAGTTCTGCTTGTGGAAGAGCCAAAAATCGCTCTGTTGTCTTTTTCTACCAAAGGTTCTGCCGAGCATGCCAGAGTAGATAAGATGCGCAGGGCGCTTGAGTTGATTAAAAAAGAAGCTCCGGAACTTAATGTGGACGGAGAATTGCAACTTGACGCGGCTATAATTTCGGATGTGGCCGCGCGCAAAGCGCCAAATTCCGCCGTGGCGGGGCGGGCTAATGTTTTGATCTTTCCTGATCTTGACTCTGCCAATATCGGCTATAAATTGGCTGAACGGTTCGGCGGCGCCAGCGCCACCGGACCAATCGTGCAGGGATTGGCAAAACAGGCGCACGATCTTTCGCGCGGATGCGAAAGTGATGATATCGTGAACATGGCCGCAATCGCCGCAATTCTGAGCGCAGAGACGGAGTGATTTCGTTGACTCAGAAGAGAACCTCTTGAATCAAATATAACGCGGACCGGTAAGAATATGACAGAAATAGCTCAAAAACCACGTGAACCGAAACTTTCGGCTCTTGTTGGAAAAATATCCCCTTCGAAAACGATGGCCATGAACGCCGCCGCCGCGCGTATGAAGGCCGCAGGGCGCGATGTTATTTCTCTCTCCGCCGGCGAACTGGCCTCCAACACACCCGCGAGCGCAAAAAACGCCGGTCTGAAAGCAATTGAGCAAAACAAAACCCGCTACACTCTCAACACTGGAACAGTTGAACTGCGCGAGGCTATTTGCGCCAAGTATCGCGATGAATTAGGGCTTAATTATTCGTCGGATCAGGTGATAGTCAGTAACGGCGCTAAGCAGGTCATTTATAATCTGCTCCTGGCTTTGTGCGGTCCGGGTGATGAGGTGATTGTGTTCTCGCCCTACTGGGTTAGTTATCCCGAGCAAATAGCGCTGACTGGAGCGACAATGGTTGATGTTCCGACCACAATCAAGGATGGCTTTCAAGTCTCGCCCGAGCGCCTGTTAGAGAACATGAACGTCAACACGCGCATGGTGATTATTAACAGCCCTAACAATCCGACCGGAGCTGTCTACGACGAAGGGACGCTACGCGAAGTGGCCAGGATCTGTGCGGAGAGAAACGTCTGGCTCTTGTCGGACGAAATTTACGAGAAAATAATTTTCCCACCGCACACTCATTTTAGCCCGGCGCAAGAAAGCGCGGAAGCGTATCAAAACACTCTCATTGTAAATGGATTCTCAAAAACCTACGCCATGACCGGTTGGCGGATTGGTTATGCCCTGGGTCCGACCGAAGTAATCAAAGCCGCCGCAAAAATTCAGAGTCATACAACATCTAACGCCTGCTCAATCGCTCAGTCCGCGGCTCTCGGAGCCTTGGAAGGAGACAACAGCGAGTTTTTTGGTTCGCTGATCCCAGAGTTGATCGGAAACCGTGACCTGGCGCTGGAAATTATTGATCAAACCAATTTGCTGTCCGCTTCGGTTCCATTAGGCGCTTTTTACATAATGGCGGACGTTTCGGCTCTATTTGGCAAGATCGTCTCTGGGGCCGAACTCAAATGCGCCGCCGATGTTTCGAAATTTATTCTTGAAGAGCTGGAAGTCTCAACCACACCCGGAGAGGCTTTCGGATCGCCCAACTGTATTCGCATTTCCTATTCGGCGGATAGAAAACTAATCGAAAAAGGGATGAGAAGAATTCAGAAGGGTCTCAACGCGCTGTAACGTCAAATATAATTTTGAACTAATTATGCCAACCTACCAATACAGATGTCCCGAATGCAAGCACGAATTCCAAGAGTCCCAATCTATTTCAGCGGACCCGATTGAAACATGTCCGGAATGCGGAGGAAAACCTGAGCGAGTAATTTCCGGCGGGGCGGGTTTCTTATTCAAGGGCAGTGGATTCTATATCACAGATTACCGTAGCTCCAGTTACAAAGAGGGCGCGAAAGCCGACCAGAGTAAATCCGGCGCCGGCGCTAAGAGCGAATCCACTAGCAAATCTACCGGCAAGGATAGCGGAGGCTCTGGCTCTACGGCCGGTACCTCTTCCGGCTCTTCCAAATCGGGGTCAACTACATCGTCGAAAAAAGAATCCAAGTAAAGAATTTTATCTATGTCGTGACGCAGGGTTTTTTGAAAGCCTTCGTGACCGCTTGACTCTCTCTGATGGGTATAATATATAGGATTAGAGATTGGTTCTCGGACTCGAATCCCGTTGATGCCTCTCCTGTTCGGCGTAGCCGAAGTTCAAAAACTCATTTATGGCCCGGGATGGTCGATAAGTATCAAATAAGGAAGACGCGGTTAGCGGATGTTGAGCGGAAAAGCAACGACTTCAAGTTTTAAACTGCGAAGCAAAAAGTTTACTAAGAGAGTTTTCTAGAAATCAGGTGGTGAAAAAATGTCGGCGCTGAAAAGCAGACTTGAGAAAATGCTTCCCTCGCTGAGGGAAGAGGTGAAGTCAACGGTCACATATTTCGGTGATGAAAAACTTTCCGAGGTTACCGTCGCGCAAGCCTTTGGTGGTATGCGAGGAGTAACCGCCGTGATTTGCGATACATCGGAAGTTGACCCTCAATCCGGTTTGGTAATTCGCGGCAGACCGATTCTAGAACTCACTGACCGCTTGCCGGAGGAAATCTTCTGGTTGCTTCTGGCGGGTGATCTGCCATCAGAATCTGAACTTGAGTCGCTACAATCAGACCTGCGCGAAAGAGCCAAAGTTCCTGATTATGTCTTCAAGCTTCTGAAAGTTTTGCCCAAGGATAGCCATCCGATGGCGATGCTCAACGCCTGTATCCTGGCTATGGAACGTGAATCAATTTTCCGCAAACGGTATTTCGAGGGGATGGCCAAAACCGATTACTGGGCGGCGGCCCTTGAAGACGGTTTGAATCTGATTGCGGCTATCCCCGAAGTTGCGGCGGCGATTTATCGCATACGTTATGAGAAAGGTGAGCCGCTTCCATCCAAGCCCGAGCTTGGATGGGGCGCCAATTACGCCCAGATGATGGGACTCGATGTTGATCAGGACGAATTCGCCAAGTTCATGAATTTATATCTGACTTTGCACAGCGATCATGAAGGCGGCAATGTCAGCGCTTTCGCTTGCTATACCGTAGCCTCCGCCCTTTCTGATCCTTATTACTCGGTTTGCGCCGGGTTGAATGGTCTGGCGGGGCCGTTGCATGGATTAGCCAAC
>JACZUZ010000004.1 GCA_022572905.1 Candidatus Zixiibacteriota bacterium
TGGCCGGTTTTTTTTGTGTCGAATTGATATAAAAATTTGCCTTTAAACATTAGAATTGAAGGAGCGAAAAAATCCTGACGCCATCTACCAGCCCACCATATGAATCTGATCGGCCCCGAAAATCATGGCGGAAATTCCCTTATTGCTAAACGACACTCGCGGATAGCCCTGTCGGGAGCGAGCGCCAATGACATAGTAAAACGGAAGCTCCTCACCATCAGGGGTGAGAATTCGCAAAGCGCAATTATTGGCTCTTTTCTCGGATTTCACTGCTGTGGAATAGCTCACTAGAATTGCCAGAGCTATCATGTCCTCCTGTGAGTCATAATCAAAATCCGTATAAAACCTCCCGCTCGATATGACTGGGTACTCGAGCAGAAATTTTCCGTCAATCGCGCCAATAATGATAAAATTGGTGGCGACCATAATCATTATTCTCTCATGAGCCCGGTCATAATAAATTTTGCGAACAGACGGGTAAGTGACATTATGTCTGGCCACTAATGAGTCACCCTTATAGACTCTTAACGCGCCGGAGCCAAAAGTCGCCAGACCCTCGCCGTCCGGGGACACCGAGTAAACATTACAGGCCGGATAGATAGCCACTTGGGCTCCATCGCGCTCGATAACCCGCAAACCGTTAGCTCCTGAATCGAGCAATATCCTACCGAGCGCTGACATGAATACAACTGAATCACACCCGGTCACAGTAGTTTGTCCTATTTTCACACCTGCGCTATCATAAATTTGAACACTCTTTCGGCCAAACTTGGCGGCTGGCGACACGACCACAAAGTCGCCTGAGTCTGAGGGGAAAAGAGTCGAGCCGCTTAAGACTTGTCCCGAAAATTTCTGATTGAACATAATGTCATATACTTCAAACTTCGCGCTATCGGCGGCTGATTCCTCGAGAATCGCAAAAGCGTAGCCGTTGGGAGAAACCGCGAAATTAGGGAAATCCGCCACATCGACTGTTTTTCTAAGATTACCAATGCGATCAAATTGCTTAATCAATCCTGAATCAATCACATATGTCGCTCCGCGCGGACTACCGGCGTAGGTCGCGTTTTTCGAAAATGGCAATTGAAATCTCTTAACCGGGGCGGCTTCAACGATGATGGGCGCAAGAAATATCACTAGGGCGAGGACGAAAAGCATGATGGAGAATTTATGATAGAGCGCGAGATTCATACCAGACAATTATACAAGATAATCCATGGAGAGAGTAAATAGTAAAAGACCAAAGAATAGATATTTGCGAGCGACAGAATTGGCTCAGGTACTTTTTGGAAAAGATTTAACAAAGCCGATTCAAAATCCCAGGGATGGAGATTCGGGGCTAGTGTTTTTTGTGGTTTCTGGAACCTGAGAGAGGCCAGGTGACATCTACCGGGAGGCAAGGGAGGTTTTCGGTTGGGTGGCGGGCCGGATTTTCGCTCTGGTCAACCAGACCATAAACAATGTTGTACTTTGTATGATATTCCCGGATGGCGTTTTTAAGTTTATCCTCTACCCTTAGAGGAGCGCTCTGGCCGATTGACGAAAAGTAAAACGCCGGATCGTCAGAGACCAGCTTCACCTGATCAATTCCTTTTGAACTCAGCTTCTTCTCGATAAACCGGAGCGCGGTAACAGCGGTCATTGAGACGAGCTCGCTATACGGAGAGTCGATCCACCCGCGAAAAGCTATGCCATAATCGGGGATCATAAACGAGATTAGGGAACCCGGTATTGGGCTCTTCCCATTTGCGGCGCCTTCCAAATCCGCGTCCCGCGATTGAATGCCGGATTCCGACGCCAGATATACTGTCATTGATCTTTTCTTAACGTCAGACATCGCAGGTAATGAGAAGCAAATGCCCGACCCAAAGATCGAATATTTTGACTCAAAACAGCGAAACGATTGAGTGGCATACGCCTGATGGCAAACGCCCAACCTGGGAAATCAGATCACTTACTGAGAGGAGTATGACAAACAAGTTCCTGGGGTGAAACAAATTTCACACCTTCGTCAAATAAAACCGTCAGTCGTGGCTATTGGAGAGACTCCCCAAGGCTCTTACGACGTGCGGAATCGCGAATCAGGACATATTTTCCAGTGGCGGTCGCGATTGTCCTACCGGATGAATTTTCTGCAAAACCGCTCGCGCTGATCACGCGCCGATTTTCTTTATCAATTTTCCCTATGAAAACAAGATTCTCGCCAATACTGGCTGGAGCGCGGTACTTAAGATTTAGCTCGGCGGTCAACGCTATCTGTCCCTTCGCCAAGATAGCCTTGATCATCACCTCATCAATAATAGACGCGATTATTCCGCCGTGAAGTGTATTTTCATAACCGACATTGTCGGGTTCAACGAGAAACGAAGTCTGGCAAACAGCGCCATCCCAAAAGAAGCGCAGCTTCAACCCTCTGGGGTTTTCGTCTCCGCAGACAAAGCATTTCGGATAAACAACAACTTCTTGTTTCTTTGTGGTCATTGTGGAGGAATATTACCGTTGGCGCGGACTCAGTCAACCCCTGCGACGAGAGTCGAAAGCAAAAAAAAGAGCGCCCCGTTATTGAGACGCTCTCTTTATAAATCTGACTATAATCAGTTAGTTGCTTGATCCACAGATGTTGTGAGAATAGCTCCAGGTGTCAGTTCCATTAGATAGGCTGATAGTAGCGACTCCCTCAGAAAGAGTAATCGTGCCAGTCCAGTTGACATTCACGGTATTTACCGAACCGGGATTATTAATAATCTTTGTCTGGATCACTCCAAAAGTTATCACACCACCAGTCGGACAGCTTGGCCCCCACTGAGCGCCTGACTTACTGACCAAAACATTGGAGACGGCCGCATTAAATTCGAAAACATTGTTGGTGGTAGTCGTATCTACAACGGTGTTGACTTCAACATCATAACCATAAAATCCATTGATTGATGCAACATTCCCCAGAAGTCCGCTGAACACAAAACCAACGTCACCGTTGATATTTTTGTAATCAGTGGCTTGATCCCACTGAGTAACCGCCCAGTGATGACGAAAATCAACGAGGTCAGCTCCGCTTGGCAGCTGTTGCACAACTAAGCTGCTCATGAATTGAATCGAATCGTTAATAGCGCGGGCAAAGTTCACGTCGTCGTTGATGACGATAATGTGATGCCATCCGTCGGCGGTGTACTCGTATGTGACTCCGTTGTTCTCCCCCGGATTAACCGGACCATACTGAATTTCGGCGTCATTACTGTTGGTAGGAACTTCGTTGTACGAATCGAAGCCGAAGGTCATCGCAACATTGATGCTGTCCAGCAGATTGTTTAGCTCCGGCTGGAGTTCCAGAAAACCCGAATCGGTTGCCGACCCGAGGGTTCCGGTAGGTGAATCGCTTGAACTGCAGGCGGAAATCATGGCCACGCAGACAAAGGCGCTTGCGAATAATCCCCGCGATACGAATGAAGTTTGCATTGATGGCTCCTTTCTTTCGAGTATGCGGGAATTCTCCGCCGATAGCCCGCTACGAGCTGGTCAACAGAAAAACCATTATTGCTTTCTGGCCGTGCAACCTATTCTCGGCTTGGTCGAAAACAATGGAATGCGGCCCGTCCATCACTTCATCAGTGATCTCCCTGCCGCGCTCCGCTGGAAGGCAGTGCATTACCAGACAATCAGGGTTGGCCCCCGCGAGGAGACTCGAATTAACTTGATACTTCTCTAATATCTCACTTTTTATCTCAGATTCATTTTTCTGGCCCATCGAGGCCCAGACATCGGTATACACTACATCGGCGCCCAAAATAGCTTCTTTAGGATCGTCAGTTACCAGTATCTCTGAGTCACCGTTGGCTTTTGCTTTGTTCAAAATTTGATCGCTTGGCTGGGTCGTGGAGGCTGTTCCAATTCGCAACTCCAGAGGTATTCTGGCCGCCAGATTAAGCCAACTGTTGGCCATATTGTTACCATCCCCAAGATATGCCACTTTCGGCCGCTCAAGCTTTGGACGATGTTCGATTATTGTGAAATAATCACAAAGTACCTGACAGGGATGAACAAGATCGGTAAGACCGTTTATGACTGGAACAGACGCGTATTTTGCAAGCTGGACTACATGATCGTGCTCGAAAGTTCTGATCATTATCAAATCCACATATCGCGAAAGAACCTCCGCGACATCGGCGATCGATTCTCTCTTGCCAAGTCCAACTTCATCATCTGTGATATAAAGTCCACTCCCACCTAGCTGACCCACGCCGACTTCGAATGAAACTCTGGTTCGTAAAGATGGTTTGGCGAATATCAGAGCAGCCGCTTTTCCATCCAGCGGCCTTGGAGCGCTCTGGCCGGTTTTCATCTCTCCGGCCATTCTCATTATCTCTTTTATTTCATCGGCGCTGAAGTCGGTTATCTCAGTCAATGATCTCGCCATAATTCACCTCATAATCATTTCTAACTTTTATTTGTAAATTCAACTCTGCGGACATCTGGCGCCTAATCAGTTATAGGCAAAAAAACGCCGCCATCATTTGGCGGCTATGTGAATACCCATTTTAGCTTTATCGAGAAGGGTAATCACAATATGTATCGGCTCAGGTCCTCGTCTTCGAGAATCGAGTTCAATATCTTAGTTACCATTTTCTCGTTAACATTAACAGTCTTTTTGCCTCCGGGAGCCTCGAACATCACATCTTCCAATAGTGCGCTCATAATTGTGTGAAGCCTCCTTGCGCCGATGTTTTCAGAGCTTGTATTAACGGCCTCCGCAATTTCCGCCAGCTTCTTAACTGCGTCGTCACTGAAAGTGATTTTGACATTTTCCGAGGCCAAAAGCGCCGTGTATTGCTTTATGAGCGCGTTTTTTGGCTCTGTCAAAATACGCTCAAAGTCTTTGGCGTTTAGAGAATCCAGTTCTACTCGAATCGGGAAACGACCCTGCAATTCGGGGATCAAGTCCGATGGTTTGGAGCCGTGAAACGCACCGGCCGCGACGAACAAAATATGATCAGTGTTGACCATGCCGTACTTCGTGCTGACAGTGCAACCCTCTACTATGGGAAGAATATCTCTCTGCACTCCTTCACGGGAAACATCGGGACCGGACTTCGCTTTTTCACCGGCGATTTTATCTATTTCATCCAAAAATATTATTCCGCTCTCCTGCGCGCGGTTAAGCGCTTCAGAAATCACATCATCCATATTAACCAGCTTGGTGATTTCCTGTTGGTGAATAATCTTGCGCGCTTCGGCCACGGTTGTCTTTCTGCGGCGCGTTTTCTGTGGCGCCAAACCCGAGAACATTTCCTGAAAATTCACACCTAACTCTTCCATCCCCTGCGGAGTGAAAATTTCCACTATCGGAAACGCGTTCTGGGTTATGGTTATTTCAACCATACGATGATCGAGCTTGCCGTTTTTCAGCATTTCGCGGAATTTGTCGCGCGTTTTGTCATCTTCAGGATTTTTAGAATCACCATTCGTTGTCGTCGAATCAATCGCGCTGGCTTCGGAGGAGTCAACCCTTCTTACTCCCGGAACGATCTGCGAAAGCGCCTCTTGAATTACATTCGGCGTTGGTCTACTGGGTTTTGCTTTCGGTAAAAGTAAATCAAGTATGCGTTCGTCTGTGTTCTCGTCGGCTTTACGACTGACCTCTTCGGATCTTTCTTTCTTGACTATATTTACAGAAAGATCCACCAGATCACGAATCATAGATTCCACATCGCGACCTACGTAACCAACTTCGGTAAACTTCGACGCCTCAACTTTGACAAACGGCGCGCCAACCAAATCGGCCAATCTTCGGGCAATCTCGGTTTTGCCGACCCCGGTGGGTCCTATCATGATGATATTATTTGGCAGAATATCATCGCGAATATCCTCCGGCGCCCGCCGTCGGCGCCAGCGATTCCTGAGCGCGATGGCCACAGAGCGCTTTGCGGCATCCTGACCAACAATGTACTTATCAAGAGCGGTCACTATCTCACGGGGAGTGAGATACGTGTCATCAGTTACATGCGTTCGAGCTGACACCTTGTTTGGGGAGTCTTTCTTCTTAGTAGATTTCTTTGTCACCTTTTTTGTCACGCCTTTTGCCACGTTATCGGTCACGTTGTTGGACTTTTCCTTTGAAGCCGTTGGCGTAAAGTCGGCTATGTGATCTGTTATCTCAGTCATCTATTTTCGTAAAATCGGACTTGGCCATGAGAGAATCATCTCTCAACTATTTTAAAACTTCAACCTGGATATTGGAATTTGTGTAAACACAAATCCCAGAGGCGATTTCGAGTGAACGAACAGCGATTCTTTCTGCGCTTAATTTCGGCGCTTCTGTAATAAGAGCTCGTGCGGCCGAAAGAGCATAACCGCCCCCCGAACCGATTGCGAGTATACCGTCATCCGGCTCGAAAACATCACCCGATCCGCTCAAGAGGTATGTGCTCTTGCTATCCGCGACCGCAAGTAGCGCCTGAAGCTTCTGCAGGTACTTGTCGGTACGCCAGTCTTTGGCAAGCTCAACCGATGCGCGCGACAGATTGCCAGAGTATTCTTCTATTTTTTTCTCAAAGCGCTCAAACAGCGCCAGAGCGTCGGCGGCCGCGCCAGCGAACCCGGTTATGATTTTACCATCATACATTCTGCGTAGTTTGTTGGCGGTGGACTTCATTACCATATCATTAAAGCTAATCTGCCCGTCGCCTGCCATCGCAACCTGATTCTTATGGCGAACACAGATAATCGTCGTCGATCTGACCTGGGTCGAAATCTCCGGTCTTTCGGTTAAGAGCTGGGAATTGTATGTCATGTCTCGATTATCTCGCCTATTAGGAAAACTTTCTTCTGACAGTTACTGTCTGACCGTAACCCACATTCACCGATTTTTCAAAGAGCTTTACGCAGGCGCATGGGGGACGCTGGTCAGCGCCATCTCTAGCGCCGCATCCAGCGCAATAGAATATACGCGAATCTTCCAAAGCGCAAATCTTATGGCAGAAATTGTATGGGTTGCGAACCACCACTCCCTAGGCCCTCGGATGCGCTTTTGCGTAGGCTTCTTTTAGCCTCCGGGTGGAGACTTTGGTATACTTCTGAGTTGTAGTCAGCGACGAATGCCCCAGGAGTTCTTTAATCGCCATTAAATCTGCGCCGTTATCCAAAAGATGAGTCGCAAATGAATGACGGAGCATATGCGGGGTGACGCGTCGGCCCAAAATCCGCCGACCGACCTTGAGGATAATTCGGTCAATTGAGCGAGTCGAAAGCGGTTTGCCAAATCTGTTTACGAACAGGAACCCGTCGTCCGAGCGAATGTCTCTGAGAAATTTGCGTCTGGCCACAACATAATCCGCCAGTCTGCCCTTGAGGGCTTCCCCTACCGGGACGAACCTTGTCTTATCGCCCTTGCCGGTAACCTGTATCATCTCACGTCCACGTTCCAGGTCTCGAAGTTTGAGCGAAGCCACTTCTTGCCGACGCATGCCGGTCAGATAAAGTGACAGCGCCAAAAGATGATCTCGAAACTCCAGAAAACTTCCGCCAACTGGAAATCTCACCAAATCTTTCGCTTCTGATTCAGTCAGGCTATCGGGCAGGTTTTCAGTAAATTTTATTTGGGTGAGTTGAAACCGCAACCCAGAGGGCGCTCGTTGATCCTCCATGAAATTTTGAAACCGCCTGAGCGCCGAAAGAAAGCGCGCCAGACTGCGCGGACCAACACCAGCTTTACGCCTCTGAGCCAGATATGCGCGCAAGACCGCCGGATCACCCGGCGTCTTACCCGTTGCTCCATTACCTGGCTGATTGGAGAGGTGTTTAATCCACGGAGAGAGATCGCGCACATACGCCTCACGGGTGCGTGGGGACAATCGAAGATCGCTATCGAGATCTCTTACGAATTTCCTGAAATAGTTCTCTACCACATCGCCATTGAAACAGGACAATTGAAATCAACCAACAAAAAAGCGCCCTCCTTGGAGCGGGGGCGCGATCGCATACTTAAATCTCTGCAGAAATCTTTTTGAGTCTTGAGGTCAGATACGCTATGCGGCGGTTTTCTTAGCCGTAGCTTTTCCAGAAGCGGTTTTTCTGGAGCTTTTCTTCGTAGCTGTTTTCCTGGGGCTGATATTCTTGGTCGTTTTCTTTCGGACGCTCTTTTTCTTTTTGCGGGGGGGTGAGCCCAGCTTCGTTTCGTAAAGCGCCACCGCTTCCTCGAGCGTCACGCTCTGCGGATCACTGCCGTTGGGAACAGATACGTGTGTCTTTCCGTCGGTGATATAAGGACCAAAGCGGCCGTTAAGTATTCGCAAAGTCACGCCTTTGCGATCCGGATGTTCGCCCAATTCCTTGAGCGCTTTTGAAGCTCGTCTAAAACTCTTGCGCTTGGGACGCTTCAGGATTTCCAGAGCCTGCTTTAGATCCACCTTGATCACGTTGTCCGAAGCGGAAAGAGAGCGAGTTTCGTCGCCACATTTGAGATAGGGGCCATAACGACCCAAGTCCGCAATAACCGGTTCATCCGTTTCGGGATGATTTCCCAATTCACGTGGCAAAGACAGGATCTTGATAGCTATTTCCAGAGTCACTTCATCCGGAGTCATGCCCGGCAGGAGCGATTTTTGTTTTGGTTTGGCTGCGCCTTTAGTATTGTCTCTTTCGCCCAACTGCAGATAGGGTCCGAAACGACCGTTCAGTAAAAATATCGGTTCATCGGTTTCACTCTGGCGGCCCAATTCGGTCGGACCATCGGATTCTGCTTCAATTAGTTCGAGGGCTCGCTCAATCGTTAACTCATCGGGCGCCAGGCCGTCGGGAATTCTTGCGCGGCTATCACCGCGCTCCACATACGGTCCCCAGCGGCCAATGCGAACATTGACAGCCTCGCCGTTGCTATCCGCTCCCAACTCAAAGGTGCAAATATCGCGCGCGTCAATTTCCTGACCGACAAGTTTCTTCAGTCCCTGCCAGGACTTGGAGCCGAAATAGAATTCATGCAAATACGGAGTTCGCTCGAGTTCTCCTCGACTGATAGCGTCGAGATCATCTTCCATCTGAGCTGTAAAGGTCGGATCGACCAGACTTGGAAAGAAATTCTCGAGCAATTTCGCGACCGCATAGGCGATGAATGTTGGTGTGAGAGCTGTTCCTTTTTTGAAAACATAATCTCGACGCATTATGGTATCGATAATCGCCGCATAGGTTGACGGCCGCCCGATTCCCAGAGTTTCCAATTCCTTAATGAGCGTCGCTTCGGTGAATCGCGCCGGAGGCTTAGTTATGTGCGAAACCGGATCGATTTCTTTTAAGTCAAGAGCTTCGCCGTTCTTTACTTTTGGAAGCGCCGCGACAGTTTTTCCATTTGAATTATTAACCGGAGGTGAATAGACTTTCAGGAAACCATCAAAATCGATAATGCGTCCCGACGCTCTGAATTCCGCCTTCGTGGCATTTATATCTATGGTGGTCTGGGACACTCTGGCGTCGGTCATCTGACATGCTACTGCGCGGCGCCAGATCAGGTCATAGAGCTTATATCCGCGCGCATCAAGCTGGCTTTTGAGTTTTACCGGTTCGGGGAATGACGATCCCGCAGGGCGGATGGCTTCATGAGCTTCCTGGGCATTCTTTACTTTTGATTTATACAAGCGCGGTTGGGCTGGTAGATAGTCTGCTCCATAGTCGCGCGAGATTTTTGACCTGATGCCCTTAATGGCTTCGCTGGCCAGGGTTGTCGAGTCTGTACGCATGTAAGTAATATGGCCGTTCTCATAGAGGGATTGCGCGACACGCATTGTATCGCGCGCGGCCATGCCCAACTTGCGATTTGCGTCTTGTTGCAGAGAACTCGTAGTGTATGGCGCGGGCGGTGACTGCTTTATGGGTTTAGTGACAACATTCGCCACACTCCAATCAGATTTCTCAAGCGACTCCAGAAGTTTTTTTATTTTCTTCTCGCCGTAAACGGCGAGTTTGGGATCAAGCAAATTTCCGGTTTTTGGATCGAAATCTTTGCCTCCTGCAAGTTTTTTGCCATCGACAGACCTTAAGGTCGCGCCAAAACTCGCGCCCTTGACGGGTTTGAGTGTCGCGGTGATGTCCCAGTAAGTTGACGGAGTAAACGCCGAACGCTCCTTTTCGCGATCAACGATTAGCTTGACGGCCACCGATTGAACTCGTCCCGCTGAAAGGCGCGGAGCGACTTTTTTCCAGAGAAGGGGCGAAATCTCATAACCATAAAGCCTGTCCACAACTCGGCGCGTTTCCTGAGCCATGACCAAATTTTTATCTATATCTCGCGGATTGTCCAGCGCGTCCTGGATGGCGCTCTTGGTAATTTCGTGAAACACCAGACGCGCCACAGGCGCCTTGGGCTTGAGAGCTTGCACCAGATGCCAGCTAATGGCCTCACCCTCACGGTCCTCGTCAGTTGCCAGATAAAGCATGTCAACATTTTTTAGTTTCTCTTTGAGCTTTTTGACGAGGGATTTCTTATTATCTGAGATCACATACAAAGGCTCGAAATCGTTCTCTATATCAACCCCTAACCGGGTCCAGCTTTCGGATTTTAGCTTGTCGGGAATCTCGGAGGCTCCTCTGGGGAGATCGCGAATATGCCCTATCGAGGCCTCTACTATGAAGCTCTTGTCCAGGAATTTGGATATTGTCCGGGCTTTAGCCGGGGATTCAACTATGACAAGTGATTTGGGCATTTGATGTTACGTCTTGCGATTTCTCTTATGGAGGATTACCGGGGGACCTCTTGGTTCCTGTCCCGCGGTCTTTTCCTCGGACGGCCGGTATACATAAAGAATTATTCCGCCGGTATCAACTACTTAGTTCGACAAAAATTATCGAGACCATATATATGGAGCGCGTTCGAGTAGTCCCGACTTGGATTTTTGTCGACCAACCCGGCTTAGTCTTTAGGCTCAAAGTGAGGTCAAACCTTTTGGGGCCTTGACACTTGGGGTGGAAATGGCCTTGGCGCCAGAGGGGGAGAAAAGAGTTTAGAGCAAAGAAATAAAGTCAAAAAATGACTTTAAGAATTCTCGAAAAAAAACACCTCGCAATGTTTCTGGCCCATTTAGACAAAAAAATCGGAGAGACCCGTTTAGCTTTTAGTCGGAATCCGCGTCCTCATTGCGATGAAATACGATTTCGCCTTTTAGTAAGTCTTTGAGAGACAACGTAGTAACCTTGGTCCCGATAGGCTCAACACCATCTTCTTCCAGCATTCTCTGAAGCTGCGCCAACCTGAGCAAATTGAGATGACGGGCATGTTGTGAGGTTACTATTACCGCTTCGTAGCGATTGCGGGTAAACTTGCTGACGTTTTCAAGAGGTAGATAATCCATTGTTTTCCTTCGCTAAATATAAATGAAACAATTACTTACAAGTTCTATTGAGCCAACCGAGCGCTCGGTTGGCTCTTAGCGTTTAACCGATGATTGCCCGAATCCGTTCCCGGCTGGAATCGCTTTTATGAGTGTCGGGGTTCTTGATGATTTCGTCAACCTCTGCAATGGCTTTTTCCAAATTTTCATTTATCACGTAATTTTCAAATTCAATCCCGTGCTTCATTTCTTCCACACTTCCCCGAAACCTGACGCTCAGCGAATCCTCCGATTCAGTGCCGCGTTCTCTCAGACGCCTCTCTAATTCATCCCGAGACGGGGGAAACACAAATATCGAAATCGCCTGCGGGTATTTCGCTTTGATCTTCTTGGCGCCCTTGTAATCAATATCGAGTAGAAGCGCCCCACCCTCGCGCAAAATCCTCTCAAGGGGCTTGCTCGGAGTTCCATAGGTGTTTCCGTGTACATGACAGGACTCGGCGAATTCGCCAGAGTCTTCCATATCTTTGAATTCAGATTCGGTCTTGAAATAGTACTCCCGACCCTCCACTTCATTGGGCCTTTTAGGCCGGGTAGTGGCTGAGACAGAAAATGACCATCCGTCATTCTTGTGCAATTCGAGCAATTTCTTACAAATTGTGGTCTTGCCACCGCCCGAAGGAGAGGAGATAATCACGATCTTTCCCGGCTTGTCTAGACCGGAGCGGGAACCCTCATTCGACATTCTGGACTTGTTCCCGGATCTTTTCGATCTCCTCTTTGACCTGTATAACTTCCTGCGCGATATTGGCTTCGATGGATTTTGAGCCTATAGTGTTTGTCTCGCGGTTGAATTCCTGTAGCAAAAAGTTGAGTCTCTTGCCTATCGGTTTGTTCGATTTGAGATTCTTCCGGAAGCTATCAAGATGGGCTCCCAGGCGAATTACCTCTTCGGTAATCTCGGTACGATCAGCCATTATGGCAATCTCTTCTTCAAGTCTGTTTCCATTCACATCAATCCCCTCAAGCAACCGCGCTATTCTGTTGCGAAGTTTGGTACGATACCTAGAGACCGACATTTTGGAAAGCTTTACTATTTTGGCGATTTTTGTCTCGATTATCTTCAAACGCTTGACCATATCGGCCGCCAGATGTTTTCCCTCGGCCTGGCGGGTTTTTAGCATATCCGCCACAGCGTGTTTGAGTCCTTTTAGAATAAACCCCTGTAGTTTGGGGTCATCCCCGCGCTCGAGATTATTTTGAAAAATTTCAGTGATACTCATCAAATCAGAAATTGTCACTTCTCCCCCCAGAGAGCGTTTCTTCTGGTAAGTCCTTAAACGCTTAACATAAAAATCCGCGACTTCTTCATTGAAAGCGCATTCGACCGGCCCGGACTCTCCCCCGCGAACCGCAACAACAACAGTCACCTTCCCGCGCGAAATCTGGTTGCGCAGTATTTCGCGCATGCTGTGCTCGACCGCCGAGAGATGTCGCGGGAGTCGAAATGATATTTCCAGAAATCTGCTGTTGAGACTGCTGACTTCTATGGTATAGATGGAATTTTTCGCTTTGACTTCGCTTCTGCCAAAGCCGGTCATTGAAAGCATTTTAGTTGTCTCCGCAGTCGACTAACTCAAGTTACTTGGATCATCGGACAATCAGTGCAGACCAGTGTTTGAAAAGTTTCGATACTTATATCGCAGGGGATTTCGCTAATCACCCGACGATAGAGGGCCTAAGATAGGGCGGGTTTATCTCTTGTCAAATCAACATCTTCTTTAGCCATTTAGCCAGTGTTCTTGATCCGGTCGATGGAGGCGCCGGTCATGATAGCGCCGGATTTCATTGAGATTCCGCCAAGGTCAATCATTCGACCGGCCGGCGTGTCTATTGTGCGACTGGCTCTAGCTGAGAGCAACTCGGCTGTCACAAGTTGAATTCGGCGGGCGTTCTTCTGAATTTCAGCCAACCGTTTTTTTACATCCGGATTCGCGCAATGGGGATTTTTTTCCAAAAGCTCAATCTCTCCCAGTATAACGCTGAGCGGATTATTGACTTGATGAATAATCGTAGCGACTGCTTCGTCGTAAGCAACCTGGCGGATTTTGTCCTGAATGTTTTTCATGTATAGGATCGAACGAGGATATAATAGTTAACCTCTATAATTCCTACCCTATATTAATCGGCAGTTGGTGGAGTTTAATCACATTGAGTTAGGCGCAAAACCCATCCGAGATTCCCGGGCATAATCGAAATTCCTACTTCTTCTTGCCACCAAAAAGATCTTTTAGAAAACCGACGCCGTCTTTCTTCAGCTTATTTTTAACAATTCTCGTCGCGATATCTTCAATTATTTTCATATCCAATCTGACAACAGGGTTCTCGAGCGCTCCAGTTATTGTTAAAGGTATTTCGAATTTGCTGAGAGTGTCATCGCGAAGATATTCGCTGAAGCCTTTGGTCAGTGAGTTGCTCTCAACGACTGCCATTATAAGTTCGTGCGGCGGGAATATTGTACCCTTCATGTCAAGCGAGCCGTCGACTCCGATAGAGCCGATCAGGCTCCACGGCCCAATCTTGTCGCTGTTGCCTGACAATTCGGAAATCTGCAATCTCCCGGCCACAAATTTCAAATCACTCTTAAAGCCACTTAGGGTCAATACCTTAAACTTATCCTTGTACGAATCGTCCTTGGTCAAACTTGCCAGAGTGTTTGAGAAAGCTGAAATCATAGGAACTTCAGTAACTCTCACGGTATCACCAATTGCGTTGAGATCCATAGTCAGACTAGTAATAAAATCTTCGGCCTCCCATCCTTCGCATTCGTAGGAGCCTTTGACATTTATTTTGCCGCTCAATAAACCTTTCCCGTTCCCGGTGGAAAATCGTTTTAACAGAGCTTCAACTTCAATTCCCTCGCCGCTAAAATCACCGCTGTATTTTGGTCTTTCAAAGTCGCTTAAGTCGATCAGCGCTTTTCCGGAAATCGATCCTTCCATTGCCAATCCCCTGATATTTTCTACATAAATCAGACGACGTTCAATGCGCACATCAGCGCTTAAATTAATGAATTCAACATCAGCGTAAACAACAGTGTCGAAACTAACCGCGCCTGATCCATTCATATCGGGCAGAAAAAGCGGAGGAGCGGAGTCAGCGGGCATACTGGCGCGATTCACTCCAGACCCGGGGGCGGCCTCGGGGAATAATTTGTCCACGCTAAAGCGCTTCGATTCCAGGACAAACTTCAGATGCGGCGCGGGACTTGAAGCTTTTATGCTATCTGATACAGGCAGAAAATACGGGAACGGATTACTGAGACTGCCCCGCAAACTGAAATCGGAACTGGTGAAAGCGACATTAAAAGATTTCAGATCAATTTGCTTGGTATCAATTTTAATGTCCGCTTCGAAAGACTCTACATTTTCCGGCAATGTTGCGGCTTGATATGATCCATTCTTTATTCTGGCGCGTCCCGAGATTTTCATTTGCTCTGGTTTGTTGACAGCGCCGGAGACGCTCAGGTCAACAGTCAGTTCACCAACTAGCTCAGGAGAGCCTGACTTGGGAAGCATGTAGTTAAGCGCCGCCAGCGGGACTTCTCCACTGATTGTCGCGTCAATGACCGGATTATCGAAATTTACTACCGATACTTTTGCGGAAAATTTCGATTCGCCACATTTGGCGCTCGGAATATCCAGCGCAAACGAATTGGTTGTGGCGCCAAATTTTATTTGTGTAGATGTAATCGGCGCTGGCCAATCGGGGAGAGCAAGAGAGAATTCTCCGGCTGATCCATTCGCGCTAAAGGACATCTCCCCCTGCGCAGAGAGCTTGAAATTTCCCTTGGCGGATACTTGTCCATCAACGACAACGCCTTCACCCGGTGAGAGAGAATCCCACAACTCCGGGAACGCGCTTTGCAAATTATCGACTACTGTTTTCAGATT
>JACZUZ010000279.1 GCA_022572905.1 Candidatus Zixiibacteriota bacterium
CTATACCCGGATCAGGGCTGGCGGATCGGACGCCTGAAGCGGGCTCGGGGGTGGGGCTGAATCGCTGGGATAGGGAAAGCCGGTGTAGGGAAAACCAAAAACCGTTGATTCCCGTACCCTGCATTTTCTACTATCGTTCGGTGCAAGACCTGGAAATGGGAGGGTGTCATGGGCGAAAAGACCATGCCGATAACCGGCGGCTGCCTGTGCGGCGCGGTGCGCTACGAGGCGGGCGAGCCACCACATCGTGTTGAGTATTGCCATTGCCGGATGTGCCAGAAGAATACCGGCAGCGCATTCGCCGTGAGCGCGGCAATTCGGGCGGACAGTTTTCGGATCACGAGCGGTGAACCGAAGTTTTACAAATCCTCTGAAATTCTCGAGCGTGGCTTCTGCGCCAACTGCGGTTCGGGGCTGATGGCCCGGTATTTCGATCCCGATCATCCGTATGTTTGGGTTGCGGTCGGCACCCTCGATCACCCGGAGGATACACCGCCAACCCAGCATTTTGGTATCGAAAGCCAGGTACCGTGGCTCACCATCGACGACGACCTCCCGCGCGCCCGCTCCGAAGACGATCCCGATTTCATCGCGGCCCAGACGGCCGCAGAGCACGATCAGGATTGAGCGAACCGCCCCTGCGTAGGCTGGCACGGGAATCCCTGGTTTTCGGTACGGCCCGAGGCGCTGGCGAGCGCCCGAGGGAGCCGTACGGCGGCGCCCGCCAGCCTCGATGACCAGCGAAATACGGCGCGCCGCCTGTCTGCGTCGGCCCCGAGGGCGGCCGGGGCGTCCGTCAGGCGCGCCTCGGGAGGGCGCACGGGGCGCCAGGGTCTGGCCGAGGCCGCGTCTGCGGCCGAGAGCCGGGGGAAACGAGAGCCTGGGGGAAGATGTCATGATTTGCGCCAACCGATTCGAACGCGGCGACAATGGTCAATGATACCATCATCATTAATAGATAATGATACAGGCGGGAATTGATGCCAATAGAGTCCGCGTGAACGGGATCAAAAATTGTTATTTTGAGTTGTTTGTAAAATAACGCCAGGAAAGCCAAATTGGCGAGGAATACAAAGGCCAGCGTCCAGAATGCGCGAGGTCCGATATTTATTCCGCCAAACGCAATTTGGTCCCAGGGAGTGTAAGCTATTTCACCGTAGAGCACACAATCCAAATCCAGATCAATTTGCCCAGCGTAAAACGAAATAAGAATCACCCCGATAGCAAATAGAAAAGTAAACACTATGCCAAGTGCGGCGTCTGGCGCAAGGCGCCCAGTGCGATGTAACGATTCGGTGAAAAACGCCGTAACCAATCCGAGAGTTGTCGCTCCCGCTAACATAAGAATTGGATCCCTGCTACCCGCGATTAAAAAGGCAAGCGCGATTCCAGGCAATGCGGCATGACTGATACCGTCACCAAGCATGACATTCTTTTTCAAGATCAAGAACACTCCGATCATACTGCAGGTGACCGCCGCAAGAATCCCGGTTAGGATTATCCATGTGTTTGGCTCAAAGATCAATTCTAACTCTCTCTAGATGTTTTTTCGCCGCGTAAATTTTTCGACGGCGTTGTTTGATAAGGAATAACTTTCTTATGTGGATCGTATTCAGGTCGATTCAATTCCAACTGAAGGCTTCTTTCCATTTCCGGCGTTATCAAATGTTCGAGCTCGTCAGCGTCGCGGTGTAGATGATCGGCCGCGAGTCCAAGATAATTTCTCAAGTAGACTTCCCAGAGACGGTGTCTGCGCACAACGCGCTCGGCGGATTCGGCGCCGCTTGCGGTCAATGTCCAGCCATCGACGGTTCTGCTTACCATCCCCTTACTCTTTAGCGCTCTTAGGCCGCGCTCTGAATCTCTTACGCTCAGCCTGGATCGCTCGGACATTGTTGCAACCGGATAAGCCAGTTGCGATGAGTGCGGAGTTTCAGCGCCAATCGCGTAGAAGGCTTTTAGCAAATGATCGAGTATGATTTTTCGCCGTGCGGAGATTCGTCTAATCAGTTGCGCCAGAAGTCCCCGCTCAGGAGCTAAAACTAACGACAGCAGAAATATTAATCCCGCCATTACGACAATCCAGGGACCGGTAGGAAAATGTGGGGCGAGAAAACTGACGTATGATCCGGTTACACCGGAAATAGCTCCAATAAGCGCCGACAGAATTACCATGGAGCGCAGAGAGTTTGTCCACTGACGAGCCGCCGCGGCAGGCATAACCAACATTGCCGCCATCAATACAACGCCCACAGCTTGCAAGCCAATTATTACTGCAAAAACCAGGAGCGTGGTCATTATGAATTGCAAAAGACCCAAAGGGCGACCCAATGATCCGGCGAACAAGCTGTCGAAAGTTAGAAGTTTGAATTCTTTAAACAGTAATCCCAGGACCACGAAGATAATTGCTGTTACAACAGCCAGGACAATCAGATCGTCCTCTAAAATTGAGGCGGCCTGCCCGAAAATAAATTTGTCAAGTCCGGATTGATTCCCCGATCCGGAGCGCTGAATAATTGTCAATAGCGCCACACCGATTCCAAAGAACACCGAAAGAGTCAATGCCAACGCGGCGTCGAGCTTGAGTCTGCTCCTTCTTGTAATGTAATTAATAACCCCCGATCCTAACCACGCGGTCACGGTAGCGCCGATAAGAAGCGCAAATGCGTCTTTGGATCCGACAACCATGAACGCCAGGCATACTCCGGGCAAGGCGGCATGCGCCAGTGCGTCACCCAGAAGCGCCTTCTTTTGAAGAAGCGCAAAAGAACCCATAGCGCCCCCGGCGGAACCGAGCAATATTGATCCGATTACAACATTGCGAACATTCGCGTCGGCGAGGCTTATGAATCTAAGCGTAAGTTCCCAGTAGTCGCCCATAATATTCCAAAACAAATAGTCATAACCATCTACTCATCTTTTTTTGTATCCGATCCAGAATTATCCAGAGTTGTTTCCGGGTGCGCCTCGGTTATCTCTTCTTCTCGCACTCTCTGGGCCGCTGTTGAAAGAATCGTTAACTGGCCGCCATATGTGGCGCGAATATTCTCTTCGGTGAAAACATCTTCGGTTTTTCCGAAGGCGACCAGACGCATATTGAGAAGTATCATATGATCAAAATATTCTCCCGCGGTTTGCAGGTCATGATGCACCACGACAACTGTGCGCGACTGCGCCCTTAGCTTTCTGAGTATTTCGATCACCGCTTTCTCGGTTGTGGCGTCAACACCCGCCAGAGGTTCATCCATCAAGTAAATCGGGGCCTCCTGCGCCAACGCCCGCGCCAGAAATACGCGCTGTTGTTGTCCGCCCGAAAGCTGACTTATTTGACGCTTGGCGTAATCGGCCATGCCCATGTCTTGTAGGCATTGCATAGCGAATTCTATATCTGCTTTTTTGGGTCTTCCAAATAGCGACATTTTTCCATAACGACCCATAAGAGTCACGTCCAGAGCGTCTGTTGGAAAATCCCAGTCAACTGATTCGCGCTGTGGAACATATCCGATTTTTCCAATCTGCGAGGCGCCGCGTTCACCAAGTATCTTCACATTTCCCGAAAGAGGCGCGAGGATTCCCATAATCGTTTTTAGAAGCGTAGTCTTACCAGCGCCGTTGGGGCCTGCCAGGCCCACCAGAGAGCCTTGCGGAATTTTCAAGTCCACGTCCCACAACACAGGGCGTTTGCGATAAGCTACGGTTAAGTCATGCACTTCTATCGCCGGGACAGTCGCGTTTGTTTCCAGATTAGCGAGTCTATCGTCGCTTCCATGAACGCTCCTCTGATCAGGCCTTTCTTTATTCCGTATTTTTTGATCCGGTTTCTTTTGATAGACTGGTTGATTCATGCTATTTGGCGC